>CAMCTH010000007.1 GCA_945877965.1 Planctomicrobium piriforme
TCATTCAAGCATTGCACTCGTTCGGATCGTGGCAAGTTTGCAGTCTGGTCGACGATGATCTGTGACGCGCGGGCCGGGATTTATGGGAATATCGTCGGAGCCATGTACAAATTGATAGACGGGGCGTACTGGACCATGAGCGGACGCCGTCTCGGTGATAAGCCCCCTTCCGGCGCGGCCCCAAAAACCGACGCCATCTGCGAACCCGCGGTCGAAACGCTGGAAGCCAAATCCGCCGCCGGCAAGGCGGCCGAGACGGTGACCAAGGTGAAGCGTTCGACACAACCGAACGAGGCCAGCGAAAAATTGAAAACGGCACTCTGCTCACACCATGGATTCGATGGAGTTAGCTGCACGAACTTTGAGCCGATCGGATCGAACGCCTTGTGCCGCTTAGCAGGCGGACTTGGTAAGGCATCCGGAAGCCGATTCTTTACTGAAGAGTTTGGCGAACTGCCGAGATATAAGGCAGCTTGTGCCAACAATGCTGATCTAATTTTCCGGCTGAAGTTACTTCGCGGCGAAGTCAAACCTCGCGACGTCCCGTCCTACGGCCACGTTCCACCCGGTGAAGGTAACGACGACGAATAGCGGGTAGGTGTTCCATCGTTCCGCCGTCCGCGCGGAACACCCGCGAGATTTTCCGCTTCGTTCAATCGCCTGCATTCTGCGGCGTTTCGATGCGATTCTTGAATGCCATCCAGCCGTTCCGCGCGAATTGCTTGGAACGCTCCAGCTACTGGTATCTGCCGCAAGTCGCGGCTAACACCCGTCGGAGCACTGACCATGCAAGATCGCGAACCTGATCGACTCGTCCCCGTCCCCGAGGCCCGCCAGTTACTTGGCGGCGTTTCGGCCCGCTGGCTCTGGGCGCAGACCGCCCCCCGCGGCCCGATCCCCTGTTCGCGTCTCGGCCGTCGCGTCATGTACGCCGTGGCCGACCTGCACGCTTACGCCTCATCGCAACGTCTTACCCAACGCGGCAAAGGGGGTGAGGATGCACGCTAACACCCCTGCGGCCCCGGCCGCGCTGTTGACGACGAACGAATCGGCCGACGTCTTACGATGTTGCGCCAAGACGATCACGAACCTAATTGCCCGCGGCCAACTAAAAGCCGTGCGCCTCGGCAAAGCGGTCCGCATCGAGCGGTCCGAATTAGAGCGGTTCATCGCCGCCGGAGGTGCCAAGTGAGCATCCTCCGTGATTTTGTCCGCGTCTCACGCTCGCGTCGCTGCCCGGTTTGCGAGCGGGCTGACTGGTGCTTGGTCTCCCGCGACGAACCGCCGACTGCCGCTATCTGTTCCCGCGAGGCTAACGGGGCGAAGCGATCAATCGGTGAAGCCGGGTATCTGCATGTCCTGCACGACAACAGCCGAACCTGGCATCGTCCGCCGGTATTGATTCCGCTGACGACGGCCGAAGGGATCGACTTCAGCAAGCAGGCCGAGGATTACCGCCGCGAGGCTGGCGACCTGGAACGCGCCCAACTGGCCTACGGCTTGGGGCTGACGGTCGTCAGTTTGGCCCGTCTCGGCATCGGATGGTCGGGGCGGCATCGTGCTTGGTCGTTTCCGATGAGCGACGCCGACGGCATGGTGCGCGGTATCCGTCTGCGTTATGTCGACGGTCGCAAGCTGGCCGTGCGCGGCGGCCGTGAAGGGCTGTTCATTCCGCACGACCTCGGGCCGATCGACAAGCTGTTGATCGCCGAGGGGCCGACCGACACGGCCGCATTGTTGGATCTGGGTTTCGCGGCAGTCGGTCGTCCCAGCTGTACGGGTGGCGTCGGTCTGCTTGTCGATCTCGTCCGCCGACGCCGAGAACGTGAAGTCGTGGTTGTGAGCGACGCCGATGCCCCGGGCCGACGCGGTGCCGACAATCTGGCGTCGGTGCTTGTCGCCTACTGCACGACGGTCCGCATGATCGAGCCGCCCTACGGCGTGAAAGATGCCCGCCAGTGGAAGCGGAACGGAGCGACGGCGGCTGACGTCTCGGCGCTGATCGACCGGGCCGAGCCTCGGCGACTACGGATCACGACGACGATCGTCGAACGGAAAGGGGGGTGCCGTCATGGAAGCTAACACCTTGGAACTCCGCGCCGTTCCCGCCGGCCGCTATGGCACGGTGACGTTGACGGCATGCCTTGGCGGCGAAAACGTGGCGGTCGAGAAGATCGAAATCACGAAGGGTAAGGCACGCGAAGCCTTCGCCAATCTGTTGATCGACAAGTTGACCGGGATTGACCGCGGCGAAGTCGACAAGCAACTGCTGCGACTGGCGGCCGAGCACGCCAGCCGGCCCGAGCCGATCGCGAAGCCGACGACCGGCGGAAACGAGAAGAGCGCGGCGGACCTGCTGGCCGAGATGCCCGCAGACATTCGCGAGTCGGCGGCGCAACTGCTGGAGTCGGCCGACCTGATGAAGCGCATCATCGACGACGTGGCGGCACTAGGAGTGGCAGGGGAAAAGGAACTCATCGCGACGACTTACTTGTGCGGAACGTCGCGACTATTGCGCAAGCCGTTGGCCCTCATCGCACAAGGCCCGTCCTCGTCCGGCAAGTCGCATTGCGTCGCAACGGCGGCCCTCTGCTTTCCGCCCGAGGTTGTTCTCGTCGCGACGCAACTGACGCCGCAATCGCTGTTCTATCTTGAACCGGGCAGCTTGGAACACCGCTTCGTCGTCGTCGGCGAACGCTCGCGAGTCGAGAACGACGACACGGCCGAAGCGACCCGCGCCTTGCGTGAGATGATTTCGGCCGGTCGATTGTCGAAGCTCGTCGCGATGAAGGTTGAAGGCAAGATGAAGACGGAACTCGTCGAACGAGAGGGACCGATCGCCTACGTCGAATCGACGACGTTGACCAAGCTGTTCAACGAGGATGCCAACCGCTGCATTATCCTCAATACGGACGAAACGCCCGAGCAAACTCGGCGGATCATCCAAAGCACTGCGACCTCTTACGCCGGCACGACGACGGCCGTCGACCGAGAGCGGATCATCGCACGGCATCATGCCGCGCAGCGAATGCTAGTTCCGCACGACATCGTAATTCCGTTTGCCGAGAGACTCGGCGAATTGTTCCAAAGTCAGAAGACTGAAGCCCGCCGCGCCTTCCCGCACCTGCTGCACATGATGCAAGCCTCGGCGCTGCTGCATCAACGGCAACGGAAGATCGACGCCGACGGCCGACTTATGGCCGAGGCCGACGATTATGCGATAGCCCGTCGGTTGCTAACGAAGCCGTTTAATCGGCAACTGGGCGGCGGCATCTCCGACGGTGCCATGCGGCTGATGGAACGCCTACGGACTTGGGCCGCGGGCAATTTCACGGCGACGGAAGCGAAAAAGCGGGAAGCGCACGAGAACTCCGACCGTGCCGTGAGCGGCTGGATGAGCGAACTGCACGAAGCCGGCGGCCTGGAACTCGTCGAACCAAACAAAGGACCGAAGCCCGCGGTCTGGCGATTGCTTGATGCCGAACTCGGCGACGGCGGGGTGAGCATCTTGCCGTCGGTCGAGACGTTGTTCGCTAGATAGCGCCCCGACTTGCCAACTAGTCGGAACTCATGAAGTCGCAATGCCTTAAGCCGGCAACGCGCGGAGTTCCGACAATTCGCCGACTTCCGACTAGCTGGAAAGCCGGAACAAGTCGGCAAAACGACACCTGCCAACTAAACCCCAGACTTACAAACGACTTAACGCTAGCCGGAATGACGGCGATGCTTGGAGCACAAGAGCATGATTGACCTGGATGCAATATTCGCGGAACCGAAGGTGCCGATCGTGGCCGTGATAGTGCCGACCCGCGAAAACCAGAACTCACCAGATGCCCGTAGAATCGCACCGACGGTGCCGGTCGAATCGGAAGTCATCGAGCACAACGCTACGTCTAACGCGACGCCTGCGAACCCGTTCCCTTGCATGGGTTGTGGTTCCGCTGTTTTCTGGCTGTCCGCCGCCGGAGCGACGACCTGCCCGGCATGCGATCCCAAGCCGGTCGACGCCTTGCACAAGCTCATCATCGCGACGCTGCCCGACGGTCGGACCGAATGGGAACCGTTGTCGGATTGTGCTAGACAATGCGCCTTGCATGTCGATAATCTACCCCAAGGGGAGCAAGTATGAAATTGAGCGACCAACTGAGGCGGCATCTCGATTCGTCCGGTCTGACGATGTACGCAATCGCCAAAGAGACCGGCATCGACCAAGCAAGCCTCGGCAAGTTTCGGCACGGTGAACGCGGTCTATCCTGGGATGCCGTCGATAAACTCGGCGACCTGCTGGGCCTGAAGATCGTCACGACCAAGAAACCGAAAGCCTCACCGCAATCCAAGGGGAAGAAATAGCATGGCCAGCATCAGCAAAACGACGTCGGGTAGCTATCGCGTGCAATTCTTCAACACCGACGGGAAGCGGCAATCGGTGTTCCTCGGCAAGATCACAAAGCATGCGGCCCAAACGGTCGCCGTGCGGATCGACGCCCTGGTGGCGGCCAAGATGAGCGGTTCGCCCGTCGACCCCGAAACGGCCCGTTGGGTGGCGACTCGCGAGACGGCGATGTACGAACGATTGGCCGAGGTGGGATTAGTGCCGAAACGAGAAGCGGCAACTCTCGGCCTGTTTCTCGATGCCTACTCGGCTCTGCGGGCCGACGTGAAGGCGGGAACCCTACTTGCCTACTCCAACGTGAGACGAAACCTTGTCGACTATTTCGGCGAATCTATGCCCTTGCGGAAGATCACGGCCGGAGATGGTGACGCATGGCAGTTGCACCTTATCAACGTGGAAAAACTCGGCGAAAACACGGTGCGCCGTCGCGGTTCGATTGCACGACAATTCTTTCGTCATGCTCAACGAAAAGGATTGATCGACGCCAACCCGTTCGACGAAGTGGGGGGCAGCGTGCGAGCGAACAAGGCCCGGCAATACTTCATCACCCCGGCCGAGGCCCAAGCGGTGTTGGCAGCCTGTCCCGATCTTGAGTGGCGATTACTCTTCGCCCTGAGTCGCTACGGCGGTCTGCGATGCCCGAGCGAACATTTCGGTCTAACCTGGGCCGACGTCGACTGGGAACGCAATCGTTTCCTCGTCCGCTCGCCGAAAACAGAGCATCACGTCGGCTGCGAATCGCGCTGGGTGCCGATCTTTCCTGAGTTGAAGCCCTTGCTTGCTGAAGCTTTCGAGTCGGCCGCCGAGGGAACCATCTTCATCATCAACCGATCCCGCGACACGAACACGAATCTACGAACAAGCCTGGGGCGGATCATCCATCGAGCCGGGTTAAAACCGTGGCCCAAGCTATGGCACAACCTGCGGGCAACTCGGCAAACGGAATTGGCGGCGACGTACCCGTTACACGTCGTGTGCGCATGGCTCGGCAACAAGGCGGCCGTCGCGGCCGAGCACTACTTGCAAGTGACGGACGACGACTACGAGCGCGCGTCAAGATCCGTGTGCACTACGTGTGCAGTAAACCACGAAAACAACGAAACGACGGGGAACGACACGAAACAACCTGAGCACGGAATACCCGTATTACTCGGTGATTCGCAATCGTTCCCCATCGTTCCGTTTTACAAGGTAGGCCCGGTAGGACTCGAACCTACGACCAAGGGATTATGAGTCCCCTGCTCTAACCGACTGAGCTACGGGCCCGTAGCAGGACGTCGATTCTACTCGGTCGGTTCGCTTGACGAAACTTCATCCGCGCGGAAGTGGGCCTGCTCCGCTTACGGCGCGTTCTGCGAGCGCAACTTTTGGATTCGGGCTTGGCAGGCGTCCTGATAGCCTTGGATCGTCGTGGCGGCGACCGCCTTTTCGAGGTGCTCGATCCCCTTCGCGGTGCGGCCGCAATCGGCGTACACCTCGCCGAGATGTCGGTGATAGAAGTGCGTCAGCAGCGCCGAATTGGGGAGGCCGGCTTTCTCGGCCTGCTCGGCGGCGGCGAGGGCTTTGTCGGGCTTGCCTGCATCGCGCCAGGCGACCGCGGCATCCTTCCAGTGCATGGCGGCACGCTGCGGATCGGCTGCGGCTTGCCGTTCGAAATCCTCGGCTTGCTCGGCCGACCGGGCGGCCTCGAGCTTCGCGATTCGCTCATCCATTTCAGTTTCGCCGGGCTTATTCCGCTTGGCATTGTAAGCGGATCGTAAGACGGAGACGGCGACGAGATCGTCGGCGTTTTTTTCTAGCCGCGCTTCGTAGCTCGCGATCTGCTTGTCGAGCAAGCCCCGTTGAAAGAGAAAGCTCGTCAGACTGCGCGAGGTAATCGAACGATTCGGCCGGCTCTCGGTGTGTTCAATGATGAATTCCTGGGCCGTCACCATCGGCTCCGACTCCGGCAGTTGGCGATAGACCTGGACTAATGCCTCGTAGGTCTTGAGGCGAAACGCGTCGTCGGGAGCCAGACGAAGCGCCCCTTCGAAAGCCGTACGCGCCGCTTCGTTGTTTTTGTTCTTCAACTGCACCAGACCGTCGCGAAAGGCGGCGTCGGCCTCGGTCGGTTCGGCCGATCGACCGACGACCGGACACATCAGAGTGAGCGCGACGACGAAACCGAGCGGGCGAAGAAAAGTCATGGCCTGTCCTTTCTCGGCAAAACCATTTCGATGCAGACTCGCAAGCGGCGGCAGACGCCGTCGGGCATTAGACGCTGCAGCCCGGCCGAATGTCACCGAATATTTTTCAGAAATGCGCAACCCGACGCAGGGTCGCGCAAGCGGAGAGATCCGCAGGCCGCGGAGCCGTCTCACTTACGAGAAACATAAGCGCCGATCTATTCGACCGTCACGCTTTTCGCGAGATTGCGCGGCTTGTCGACGTCGCAGCCGCGGAGGACGGCGATGTGATAGGCCAACAGTTGCAGCGGAATGATCGAGACGATCGGCTGCAAGAAATCCTCGACCGTCGGGATGACGATCACGTCGTCGGCCAAGTCGGCCGCACGAGAGCCCCCTTCGCACGTGATGGCGATCACCGGGCCGCCGCGGGCTTTGATCTCCTCCATGTTCGACATCACCTTGTCGAACACCGCGCCGTGCGGCACGAGGAACACGCTCGGCGTTTGTTCGTCGACCAGTGCGATCGGGCCGTGCTTCATCTCGGCGGCCGGGTAGCCCTCGGCATGGAGATAACTGATTTCCTTGAGCTTCAACGCCCCTTCGAGGGCCGTCGGGAAATTGAATTGCCTGCCCAGGTACAAGAACGTCCGGCAATCGGCATACTTCGCGGCGATGCGACGGACGTCGGCGTCGGTCTTCAGCGCTTGTTCGACATGACCGGGCAACGCCTGCAGATGTTCGATGATCCGCGTCCCTTGAGCGTGGCTCAGATGCCGCATCCGCCCGAAGTACAAGGCCAGCATCGAGAGCGCAACGCATTGCGACGTGAAGGCCTTGGTCGACGCGACGCCGATCTCGGGGCCCGCGTGCAGATAAATTCCGCCGCCGGCCTCCTTGGCGATCGAACTGCCGACGACGTTCGAAATCGCGAGCGTCATGTGCCCCATCCGCTTCATCTCGCGGAGCGCCGCGAGCGTGTCGGCCGTCTCGCCCGACTGCGTGATGGCGAAGACGAGCGTCCCTTCGTCGAGCGGCGGATTGCGATAACGCAGCTCGCTGGCATACTCGACCTCGACCGGGATGCGCGCGAATTCTTCGATCAGATACTCGCCGACGAGGCCCGCATGCCAACTCGTGCCGCAGCCGGTTAACACAATTCGGCGGACCGAGCGAAGTTGGTTCGGCGTCAGGTTCAAGCCGCCGAAGTGGGCCGTCGCGTCTTCCAGGCTCAAGCGGCCGCGCATTGTGTTTCGCAGGGTCTCGGGCTGTTCGTGAATTTCCTTGAGCATGAAATGCTCGAAGCCGGCCTTGTCGACGTCGGTCGCTTGCAGGTCGAGCGTCCGGACGTCGGCCGTCCGATCGCCGTGATCGCGCGTGATGACGCGGAGCGAATCGGGGCGCAAGATCACCATCTCGTGATCGTCGATGTCGACGATTTTGTTCACGCGGCCGACGAGCGGCGAAGCGTCGCTCGCCAAAAAGTGTTCGTGTTCGCCGACGCCGACGACGAGCGGACTGCCGAGCTTGGCGGCGATGATCAGATCCGGAACCGCCGGGAAGACGACGGCCAGACCGTACGTGCCGCGGAGCAGCGGCAACGTCGCGCGGACCGCTTCAACGTAGGGTTCGATATCGACGAGGTCCGACTCGGCCTGATCGGCTGTGGAGTCAAGGGTCGCAGAGTCGAGCGTCGCGCGGTCGGCGAGTTCCTTCTCCAATTGATTCGCGATTAAGTGTGCGATCACCTCGGTGTCGGTCGCCGAACGGAAGCGATAGCCGAGCGCTTCGAGACGTTCGCGCAATGGACGGAAGTTTTCGATCACGCCGTTGTGGCAGACCGCGACGGTGCTGTTGCCGCCGAGATGCGGATGCGCGTTCTCGTCGGTCGCCGGGCCGTGCGTGGCCCAGCGCGTGTGCGCAATGCCGGTCGAGCCGCGGGCCGGCTGCGTCGTGAGTCGCTTGACCATCTGGTCGATGCGACCGGCCGCCTTGACGACCGTCATCTGCACCGGAGTCGAGAGCACGGCAAGGCCCGAGCTGTCGTAGCCGCGGTACTCGAGCCGTCGCAGACCCTGCACTAAGAACTCAACGCAATCGCGCTGACCGACGTAACCGACGATGCCGCACATAGAGAATCACCTTGTCCTTCCGTGGAATCATACGCCGTGCCTGGGTCCGCGCGCGGCGAACTCGTCTTCCGGCCTCCCTGCCCGACGCCCTACAATCGTGGCATAATCGCGCCAAACGGACAACGCGAGCTCACGACGGATCGGCCCTGTAGGGAACGCCCTCCGTGGCGTTCCGTGGATCGAGTTGGATGCCGGCGGAACGCCACGGAGGGCGTTCCCTACACAAAACAGGCCTTCACGGATCGAATCTCACCTATGTCCAAGAGTTACGTCATCGTCCCAGCCCGGCTCGCTTCGACGCGGTTGGCCCGCAAGCTGTTGCTGCGCGACACCGGAAAGACCGTGTTACAGCACACCTACGAAGCGGCGTGCCGAGCGACGCGTCCTGCCGGCGTGCTCGTCGCGACCGACGCCGATGAGATCGTCCGCGAAGTGAACGCATTCGGCGGTCGCGCGGTCATGACGAGTCTCGACTGCGCCAGCGGCACCGATCGCGTCGCCGAGGCGAGCGCCCAACTGCCGGCGGAGATTGACATTCTGGTGAACGTGCAAGGGGACGAGCCCGAGATTGATCCGGCCGCCATCGACCTGGTCGTCGCGTTGTTGGAACAGAATCCGACGTGGTCGATGGCCACGCTCGGCACGCCGATTCGGAGTCGCGAACTGCTGAACGATCCGGCCTGCGTGAAGGTGGTGTTCGACGCGCACGGCAAAGCGATGTACTTCAGCCGGAGCCCGATCCCGCATGCCCGGGAATGGCGCGACGAACTTCTGAGCGCCGAGCCGCCGCACTTTTTCCAACACCTGGGGCTCTACGCTTACCGCCGCGAGTTCCTGTTGCGACTCGCGAAGCTGCCGCCTTCGCGGATCGAGCAGTTGGAAAAGCTCGAACAGCTGCGCGTCCTCGAAGCGGGCTTCGCGATCGGCGTCGGCATCGTCCCCGCCGCCCCGCGCGGCATCGACACCCCCGCCGACTACGCGGCGTTCGTGGACCGTAGGAAGCAGAACGTGGCGTAAAAAAATGGAAATGAATCCGAAGCAGCGCGAGTGGTGGGCGAAAACTCGCCGACAAGGTCGCAAGTCATACATCTGGAAACACGGCGTGCTCTATTAGGGTGTGCCGGTCGGCATCGTCTGGGCCTTGTGGATGAACCGCCAGCAGGACCTCTGGCAGTTGGCCGTCATGCTGCCGCTTGCTCTTGTCGTGTTTCCGATCGGCGGCTATTTTTTCGGCGCATTCATGTGGAAGCATTTCGAATCGGCCTACGAACAGCCGCCCGCCTAGTGATCGCCGGGCGATGGATCTCCCCAGCCGACGCGGCAAAGCTCGTAGAATCAGGGCCGAAACGTTCGCCATGAGGCGGCAACTTGATGCCGAAGGAGCGCGAATTACGATGGATCGAACTCCTTGAGCCGACATCCTGGGCCTGAGCATGATCCCGCGTATCCTGCACCAAACGTGGAAGACGAACGTCGTTCCGGACCGCTTCGTCGAGTTCCAACAATCGTGGCGCCGTCATCATCCGGCCTGGGAATATCGGCTTTGGTCCGACGCGGAAAACCAAGACCTCATCGAGCAAGAGTATCCGCAGTTCGCCGAGTTCTATCGTCGGCTCCCGTACCCAATTCTGCGCGTCGAGTTCGTGAAGCTCGCCTACTTGCATCGCTTCGGCGGACTCTACGTCGATCTCGACTTCGAGGCGTTGCGGCCGATCGAACCGCTGCTCGATAAGCAGAGCATCGTCGTCGGGCGTGAGACCGGCGGCATGGGACATTGGCTGCGCGGCCGCGATTACATTTTGAACGCGCTCATCGGCTCGACGGCCGGTCATTCGTTGTGGCTGGACCTGATGCAACAAGTCGTCGCGCGGTTCCGTCCCAAAAAGCAGTGGCAGATTTACGAAGTGTACGTGCTGCGGTCCGTCATCGAGATCATGGACGACTTGATCGAAGAGCGACGCCGCCAGGCCGACGATATCATCGTCTATTCGCATCGGGTGTTGTATCCGTCGTCGCAGGCCGAACGGAGCATCGCGGGGCGCCGCAACCTGGCGGCCCACTACGGCTCGTTCGCGATTCACCATTATGACGACTCTTGGTTCTCGCCGAGCTTGAAGCTGCTGACGACGCTCCGCTACGGCTGGCTACGCGCTTGGCGCAGCTGCTTTGCCGCGCCGCTCGACGCCACGTTGCAGGAATCGAACTCGCCGCCGCGGGCCGAGGCCGAGTACGATATGTCGTTCGGCTCCGTGAGTTCTCAGTCCTAGCGACGCAACGAACGCAAAGATTCGTCTATGAGCGGCCCTCAGCTGATCGACGCCTATCTCGCCGGGATCGATTCACTCCAACATGCCGTCGAGGGGTTGAATGCGGCCCAACTGCGAGCTCGGCCGGTCCCCGGAATGTGGAGCACGCACGAAGTCTTGTGTCATCTGGCCGATTCCGAAGGGATGTTTGCCGAGCGGATGAAGCGGGTGTTGTCCGAAGATCGCCCGCCGCTGCTATTCTTCGATCCCGACCTGCAGGCGGCGTCGTTGGCTTACGCGGAACGGGATGCGGCCGAAGACGTGGCGCTCATGGGCCTCGTGCGGCGACAGATGGCTCGCATTCTCCGCGCACAACCCCCGACGGCCTGGCAACGCGTCGGCGTGCACAGCGTCGAAGGGGAAAAGACGCTCGAACAGTTGGTCCGCAAGGCGATCGACCATCTGGAGCATCACCTGCGCCACGTGCGGACGAAGCGCGAGTTGCTGCTCGGCGGGCGTTGACGATTACTTCGCGTCCAACTTAATCTCTTGCGACCAGACGGTCGTGAACGACCTTTCATCCTGGTTCGGCGTTCGATAATTCACGCCAATCCGTCCCGCGGTAGCTGGATGATAAAACACCGCTTCGAAGCGTCCCGCCTGATTCGGCGGAATCGTCATCTGGCCGGCCCCGGTGCCGCACCAACCGAGTGAGTTTGGTTTCCATGCCTCATTCGGCTTTTCACGCAGCTCCGTCGTGTAGAACGGACTGATCTCGCCCGTCGGCGGCCGCTTGTCCCAGCCGTCCATCCGATAGCCATGATATGTGATCGGCACATCAAGCGGATTAACGAGCAGCAGCGACACGCGATGATAGTTCGTCGTCGGATTCACTTCCTCGAGCGATTCGAGGAAGAGGAGCGTCGGTTTGTCGGCTTCGGCTGCCTTCGTCACGCGTTCGCCGAAGCGTGCCGTTGCGGCCCCGATCGAGATCGTGTTGTGCGGGTCCAAGACGCCCTGAACCGCATCGCAGCGGACGGCGGAAGCCATTGCAATGAGACCCGTGAAAGCTAACCACCGCCGTCGAGTCCAAGTCGGCCGCATCATAGGAACCTCACCGTTGAAACCTCGTACCGTTCGACAACTTCGACGCAGCCGAAAGTCGGCGCGTTCCCAACTCGCATGGCCCTATAAAAAATCTCCTTGAAATTAGGCCGGCCTCTTCGGCATCATCTCCGTACGTGACCGGCGCGATTTCGATCGAATCGCGCCGGTTGCCGCCTGCGTCGAACGAGGACCGAGACGAATCCGAGCCGCGGCAGCCGCCCGGTTCGTCTCATCCAAAAGGTCGTCGTGCGTCGTGGATCTCCCGTGCTCGATACCGGGGCGAGGCCAAGCGAGCAAAAGATCGGGAACCGAACGTCTCTGCGAAGTCTGCCGGATGCGCGGAGGCCAAGGCGTCGTCCGGGCGTCGTCGCGCCGGTGTCTGAGCACGTGGCATTCCCGAGCTCGGGCCGGACCTGTTCGTGTTCGCAACTTTTTCTTCTCGGTCCGGCCGCACCGGTCGACGACGCCGATTTTTAAATCGCGAAGGCAGGGCCGCGCGCAGAACCGAATCCGACGCAACTCGTTACAGGCACACACCCTGCGGAACCGCTACCCGATTTGATGCTAGCATGTTAGACTGAGTTTTTCCGGCACCGGATGGTCTCGCAAGGAGGATCGGCAGCGGATGACGAAACATATCTTCGTGACCGGCGGCGTCGTCAGTTCGTTGGGCAAGGGACTGACCAGCGCGAGCGTCGGCATGCTGCTCGAACGCCGCGGCCTCCGCGTCCGCCTGCAAAAATTCGATCCCTACATCAACGTCGATCCGGGCACAATGAGCCCGTACCAGCACGGCGAAGTCTACGTGCTCGACGACGGCAGCGAGACCGACCTCGACCTCGGGCATTACGAGCGGTTCACGAACTCGCCGCTGACGCGCGACAGCAACTTCACGACCGGTCAGATCTATCTCTCGGTCATCAATCAGGAACGCCGCGGCGAATTCCTCGGCAAGACCGTGCAGGTCATTCCGCACATCACGAACGAGATCAAATCGTGCGTGCATAAGCTGGCGGCCGACGACGTCGACGTCGTCATTACCGAGATCGGCGGCACCGTCGGCGACATCGAAAGCCTGCCGTTTCTCGAAGCGATCCGCCAGTTCTCGCTCGACGTCGGCAAAGAGAATTGCCTCTACATCCACCTGACGCTCGTGCCGTACTTGAAGGCGGCCGGCGAATTGAAGACGAAGCCGACGCAGCACTCCGTCGGCCAATTGCGCGAGATCGGCATCCAGCCGGACGTCTTAATCTGCCGGACCGAGCGGACGATCAGCCGCGAAGATCGCGAAAAGATCGCGCTCTTCTGCAATCTGCCGCTCAACGCCGTCATCGAAGAAAAAGACAAAGACTTCTCGATCTACGAAGTGCCGCTGAGCTTGGTCGAAAACAAGCTCGACGAAATCGTCGTCGAGAAACTCCGCCTCAACGCCAAACCGTTGAAGCTCGACGATTGGCGCGAACTGCTCAACCGGATGCGCAATCCCCGGGAAGAGATTTCGATCGCCGTCGTCGGTAAGTATGCCGAGCATCGCGATGCGTACAAATCGATCTACGAATCGTTGGATCACGCCGGCATCGCCAATCATGCGCAAGTTCGGATCCAACGGATCCAGGCCGAAGAAGTGGAACGCGAAGGGCCGGAACGTTTGCTGTCGGGCTACGACGGCCTGCTGATCCCCGGCGGCTTCGGTGAGCGCGGCATCGAGGGCAAGGTCGAGTCGATTCGCTTTGCCCGTGAGCGCGGGATTCCGTTCTTCGGCATCTGCCTGGGGATGCAATGTGCGGCGATCGAGTTCGCGCGGAACGTCATCGGCCTCGGCGGCGCGCACAGCACCGAGTTCAACAAAGACACGCCGCATCCAGTGATTTGCCTGCTCGACGAACAGAAGTCGATCACCGACAAGGGCGGCACGATGCGGCTCGGCGCGCAGCCGACGACGTTGCAAGCCGATTCGAAGTCGCGGGAGTGGTACGGCAACGCCGACATCTCGGAACGCCATCGCCATCGTTACGAATTCAACAACGTCTATCGCCAGCAATTCGCGGCCCATGGCCTGTCGTTCGCCGGGACGAGCCCTGACGGCTCGCTGGTCGAGATCATCGAGATGCCGGCCCACCCGTGGTACGTGGCCGTGCAATTCCACCCCGAGTTCAAGAGCAAGCCGACGGCGGCCCATCCGCTGTTCAACGGTTTCATCGCCGCGGCCGTCGCCAAGCACCAAGCCCGCGGCGAACAACGAGCCAAGCCGGTGCCGGCCCCGCAAGAAGCCCCGTCGCTGCCGCGTTAGTCCGTTTCACGGTTCTCTAGATTGCAGAAGGTCAAAGATGGCCGACGCCCCGACGAAACAGCAACTGCCGCCGCCGACGTTGACGACGCTCGTCTCCCTGCTGGGTACGCAAGTCCTCGTCGCGCTGGGACAAATTCCCAACCCGATGACCAACCAGGCGGAGCCGGACGCCGAGCAAGCGTCGCACGGCATCGAGTTGATCTCGATGCTCGAAGCAAAGACGGCCAACAATCGGACGCCCGAAGAATCGCAACTCTTCGAGGCCGTGCTGCATCAGCTACGCATGCTGTTCGTGCAGATGAAGAAGTAGGATGCTTCGGAATATTCGATGACAACCCAATTCGGTCTCATCGTTATTCGCGCATCAGACATAGAACGAGCGGTGAAATTCTACGCAGCAATGGGCTGCAACTTTGTCACCGAGCGTCACGGCAACGGCCCCGAACACCTCGCTGCCGAGATCAACGGCGTTGTGTTCGAAATTTATCCAGTCGGCAATCAGCCGGTGACCGTCGGAGTACGGCTCGGTTTCAAGGTCGCGTCCCTTGCAACGACCGTCGCCGCATTAGAAATGGCCGTCGGTATCGTACAATCGCCGCCGACCGACGGCCCTTGGGGCCTTCGCGCCGTGCTTCGCGATCCGGAAGGGCATATCGTAGAGATAGTGCAATGCGACTGACTACGAAAAGCTCGATGCTTAGCGCATAAAAATTCCCGGCTCGGTGTGGAGAGTGATTTGGCGTTCCTTGCCTTCATTCCTGTCCCTGGTTCGCTACGTTCGTGCACCGGGTGACGCCACGGGGAGAACGAGCGGGTATCGACCCACACCGAGCCGGGAGTGTTTGAATGTTCCCGGATGGAGTTCCCTGTCGAACGCAAAACTACTGCGTCAGCCGACCAAACACCTTGCGAAAGCGCGGCATCCGTCGATCGAGGTAAGCAACCCACGCGTCGGGCTGCCAGATCTCGACGCAGACGCCCGCTCCGATCAGCATCACGTCGCCGCCGGCCGCCGCCTTCAAGAAGCCGCGGAAGCCGTCGGGGATGAGCAGTCGGCCGCGATCGGCGACCTGCACTTCGGCATGCCGCGTCGAGAGCAGACGCCCGAGCAGTTGCAGTCGCTCAGGATGCTCGGCCAGCTTGCCGGCCCGCAACTTGGCCCGAATCAAATCTAGGCCCAAATTGTTCCGTTGCCGCCAGGCCGAGGCTTCCCATAAGCTGAGACAGCCGGGCCGCTCCTTCGCCAGCACGCAGCGTCCGTCATCGGCCCGCAAGACCGCAACGAGCTCGTTCGGCAGAGCAACCCGGAATCGCTCATCGAGCGTCCGGGTAAACTCGCCAAGGATCAGCTCGTCGGCATGTTGGGCTGACTTCTTTGCTGCCTCGGCGGAGTCGTCACGGCTCGGCATCGGTGCATCGATCTCGGATATCGCCGTTCGGCCGGTTGGCTACGAGCCCGTCTTTCACGACGGGACCGACGCCCGAACCGGTGAGGTAAGGGGAACTCCGTTTCCAAGCTGCCAAAGATCAAATGGGCTTAAAACCCCGCTTGAAGCCATCCATTAGCCGCAAGGTGGGCTTATTTCCCACGGATTCAGATGATAGCGATGATTTCAGGCATTGCAATCAGCCGCCGCAAAAAAACTCGCCGCTTTCGACTCTCGCCGACTCGGACAGGCCATGAACTCGCCTAGGCTCAACCGCCGCAATTCGGTACTCTCCCTCGCGCAAAACTACGCGCCCACGCCCCGAATGGATTCGGACGAAAAACCTGTGAGCCGACGCTCCGACCACGAACCGATCGTCATTACCGGCATTGGGCTGATGGCCTCGGTCGGCGACGATCGCGAGAGCGTCTGGCGTGCGGTCCGTCAGGGAGTCAGCGGCGTACGGAAGTTGAACGATTTTGATCGTCGCCGCGTCGGACTCGACATCGCCGCGCTGGCCGACGTCGAAGTCGAAACGCCGGGACAACTCCGCGCGACCGCGATGTGCCTGCGGACGGCGATGGAAGCAATGACCGATGCGCGCGTCAATCTGGCCGAAGTCGATTGCGATCGCTTCGGCTGCGCGATCAGCGGCCACATGGGAGACTCGAGCGGCATTCCGCTCAGCGACGGCAGCTTTCCGTTGTTGAAGCCGGACGAAATGCCATGGTGGCAGCAGTGGATGCCGAACACGAATTGCGCGACCGTCGCGAGTCGCTTCGGACTGCACGGCCCACGACTCACGCACATTGCGGCCTGCGCCAGCGGCGTCGTCGACATCATGTCGGCCGCCTCGGCCATTCGCGACGATCAATGCGACATCGCCCTTGCAGGCAGCGCCGAAGCGATTCACCCGCTGTTTGCCGCCGGCTTCCAAGCGATGCGCGTCCTCGCGCATCACGAGGATCCTTCGCAAGCATCGCGGCCGTTCGATCGTGGACGGACCGGCTTCGTCATGGGCGAAGGCTCGGCGATGTTCATCCTCGAACGCTTGAGCCACGCGCAACGTCGCGGAGCGCGGATCTATGCCGAACTCTCTGCTTATCGCTTGATGACCGAAGCGCATCACATTACGAGCCTCGACATCGACAGCCACGGTCTCGGCCGACTGATCGATGCGACGCTGACCGACGCCGAATTAACTCCGCTCGACGTCGGCTACATCAACGCTCACGGCACCGGAACGCATCAGAACGACATCGTCGAAACGCGCGGCATTCGCGCCGCCTTCGGCTCGGCGGCGGAAGGGATCGGCATCTCGTCGACCAAGTCGATGCTGGGTCACTTGATCAATGCTGCGGGAAGCGTGGAACTCGCGATCACGGCCCTCGCGCTCCGCGACGGCTTTGCCCCGCCGACGGTCAACTTGACCGATCCCGATCCCGAGTGCGGACTCGATTGCATCCCGCTCGTCGGTCGACGCGGCAAGCTCGACAGCGCCCTGAAACTCTCGGTTGCATTCGGCGGCCACATGGCGGCCGTCGCGCTACGTCGCTGGGACGAAGCGGCCGGCGGGATCATTTATCCGCATCGCTTGGCGGCGTAAGCAGACCTCACGATCCGCCGGGCGAATCGTCGCCGAACGTCGATTTTTTGCGGAGCATGTGGTGATAGTGCTGCGCGAACCGATGCGCCTCGTCGCGGACGTACTGCAGCAACCGCAGCGCGTAAGCGTGCCGCGTGAGACGTAATGGTTCGTCCTGGTCGGGGAGGTAGATCTCCTCATTTTTCTTCGCCAAGGAGATTACCGTCGGCGGTGTGATCTCCAGCGCGCGAAACGCCGCGAGGCCGGCGTTCAACTGACCGCGACCGCCGTCGATGAGCAAGATGTCGGGGAACACGCTCCCTTCGTCTTCGAGTCGCTTGAAGCGCCGAGCTACGACTTCGTGAATGCTTTTGAAGTCGTCGACGCCCGTCACGCCACGAATTTTGAACCGCTTGTAGCCCGGCTTGAACGGCAGGCCGTCGATGAACTGCACGAGCGAAGCGACGGTCTCGCCGCCGCCGAGATGCGCGATGTCCACCCCTTCGATCGTTCGCGGAACCTTGTCGAGGTTGAGCACTTTCTTGAGCCCGGCGAGCCCTTTCTTCGGGTCGATGAAGAAGACTTCCGGCTGTTCGTGGGTTTCAAGCTCGCCGCGTTCGTCGAGTGTTTCGAGCATGCGGATCTCATCGCGCAATCGCGCCGCCTTCTCGTACCGGCGCTCCGCAGCGGCCGCTTCCATTTCCGCTCGCATCTCCTTCAAGAGCTTCGTTTTCTTCCCTTCAAGGAACATCCGCAGGCGATCGATGTCGCGACGATAGTCCTCCTTCGAGATTCGCAAGTTGCACGGTGCCGTGCATTGGCGGATGCTTGCCAACAGACACGGACGGAACCAGCGCCAACGTTCGTCGTGCTCGTCGATGTCGAGCGAGCAGGTACGGAACTGAAAGATTTTTTGTAGCACGGCGATCGCACCGCGCAAACTTCCGGCGGAGGGAAACGGGCCGTACAATTTCGTCCCGCGCGATTGCGGCTCTCGTGTGAATTCGACGCGCGGGAAATCCTCGCGGATGAAGATTTCCAAGTAGGGGAACGACTTGTCGTCCTTCAGGTCCTGATTGAAGCGCGGTTGGATATCCTTGATCAACCGCGCCTCGGCGAGCAATGCGTCGACCTCGCTATCGCACGGGATAAAGTCGATATCGCAGATTTCTCGCACCAGTTCGGCCGTCCGTCGCTCCTCGGCCGCCGCCTTCAAAAAGTAACTGCCGGCACGACTCCGGAGATTCTTCGCCTTGCCGACGTAGATGACTCGGCCGAGGCGGTCCTTCATGAGGTAGAGGCCCGGCGTCTGCGGAAATTGCCGCGCTTTCGCGGCCGCAACGTCGAAGCCGATCTCGCCCGGGGCGGGCTGCGACGCGGCGGCCGAGTCGGATTCCGCCCCCTCCCACCCCGCGGCGGTCGGCTCGGTCGGGGTGCTGTCGTCGGCGGGGGGTAGGTCGGACTGGGGCATCGGCGGTGAAATTCACAATGAGGCGGAAGCGTAATGACTTGCACGACCGGCAGATATAGTGCATTCTATCCGACTGCCCAAGACGGTCGGCCCCGCCGATCGGCTAGCTCCGGGTCGTGGCATGGAAGTACGTTCCCGTTCGTCGCCGCCCAAACCATGAGGAGCCAAAGACTTCGGCAACGCAATTTATTGCGCTGTGACGGATTTGGTTCTCGTGGCAACTCAGTGAGCGACGGATGAGTAACGACTGCCGAATGTGGTTCGCGACGGCCTGCTAAAACGGATTTTTCCGAGAAGGGTTTGAGTTCGATGTCGACTATTTTCCTGATGGGCTGTGCCCTCGTCGCGTTGCTTTCGATCGATCTGATCACGGCGCCGCGCTAGTCGCAACAGCAAAACTTGGCCGCATCCAGCGCATGCCGGCCGACCTCTGCACCGCAGGACGATTCCTGCGTCGCCGCGCCGGGACTCTCGGCACATCTCGCGGCCGGCAAATCGTACGGCCCTACCCGGCCCTGCGACAACTCACTCTCGCCGGCCGGCAGGCTGCCATTCCGCGTGTTACGATGAATCGGCCTCGTCGTATTCCGACGTCGGCCCTCGCTCATCGCACCCCTTGTTGCCTCTCGTATCGGAGTCGGTCATGTCGTCCCCCGTCGCCCGTCGTGCCTTCCTGAAAAACACGGTCGCCACTGCGGCCGGTCTGGCGTTCGTCAGTCGCTTCGCCCCGATCGCGAAGGCCGCCCAACTGTCCGGCTTCAACGTCGGCATCCAGTCGTACTCGCTCCGCGGCTTTCCGGTCGATGAAGCGATCATGATTTGCCACGATCTGGGGATCAACGCCGTCGAGTTCTACAGCGGCATGTTCAACCCGGCCAGCACGCCCGCCCAAATCTCCGAGATGAAGGACAAACTCGAAGGGCTCGGCCTCACGATCTCGGCTCACGGCGTGAACCGCTTCACCAAAGATCACGAGAAGAACAAGGCCCTGTTCCAATTCGCCAAGGCGGCGGGCATCAAGAACCTAACGGCCGACCCTGATCCCGATTCGTTCGAAAGCCTCGACTCGCTCTGCAAAGAGTACGACGTGCGGATCGCGATTCATAATCACGGCCCGTCGCATCGCTACAACAAGGTCGTCGACACCCTGCGGGCGATCGAGAAGCACGACGAACGTATCGGCGCGTGCGCCGACCTCGGGCACTACATTCGCTCGGGCGAGAAGTGCGAAGACGTCATCCGCGCCTTGAAGGGTCGCCTTTACGGCATCCACCTCAAGGA
>CAMCTH010000008.1 GCA_945877965.1 Planctomicrobium piriforme
TGCTCGATCGAGAAGCCCTCAGCGAGCCCTGGCACCGCCTCGGGTGCCAGGCCAAGGTGCTGGGAGATGTGGTGGTGGTGCCGGAAGGTAAGTGGGTGGCGCCCACGACGGGGCAGTCTGAGTCGCAGGGTATTGAAATTCGGTAGAGAGGTGTTACATGATTTCCCGGCCCCCGGCGGCCCGGTGATGCCGATGACGTTCGCCGGCCGACGACGTTCTTCCGTCAAAACGGCGCGCAACTCCGCGGCCGCTTGCGGATCGTCGACGACGCGGGTCATCAACCGCCCCAGCGCGCGAATTTGCACCGACTCACTTTCCGAGCCGAGCGCCGCGACGAGTTCCGCAATGGTTTGCGTCATCCGGCGACGACTCTTCCGAGAATTTCCGTGACTCGCGACACGATCTCATCCGCTGGAGTGCCGGGCGTGAAGATCGCCTTCACCCCAAGTGCCGTCAGCCCCGTAATGTCTTCGGCCGGGATGACGCCGCCGCCGAAGACCGCGATATCCTCGGCCCCTTGTTCGCGGAGCAGTTCCAGAATCCGCGCGAACAGCAAGTTGTGTGCGCCCGAGAGCAAGCTCAGTCCCACGGCATCGACGTCTTCCTGAATCGCCGAGGCGACGATCTGCTCGGGCGTTCGCCGAATGCCGGTGTAAATGACTTCGTAGCCCGCATCGCGGAGGATGTGCGCCACATACTTCGCTCCGCGATCGTGTCCGTCGAGTCCCGGCTTGCCGATCAAGATTCGCTTCCGACGCGCGGCCGGAGGCGACGTAGCCTCGGCCGCCGCGGGGAGCCAAAAGTCGGGAATCGACCGTGTTTCGTCACTCATGCGAGCACCTCTTCGCGAACTTCAGTGGTAACGGCGACGCTCCGCGTCGCCGGAGCGTGTCGACGTTCGTAGGCGGCCTCGGCCTGATCGATCGCGCGACGGAGCTTCGCGCCGAGCACGCGGACGCTCGGCTCCAGGACCATGCCGTCGTGGTCGCCCGGCACCTCGTGCACTTCGACCTCGTCGACAAAGTGCGACCAGCCGTTGTCGGGATAGATGAAGCGGCGATCGACATTGATCATCCGGTTCGGGCCGAAGACATGCATCGGTTTCAACTTTGGCCGAAACAGCACGAGCTTGCCGGCCAGATGGGGCGTCTGATATGCCTCGCACGCCTGGCGGAATGCTTGCTCGATCGTCGCGGAGTGGAATTGCGTCGTCGGCGCCGATTCCGCTTGCGGCGAGAACCGCTTTCGCAGTTGTTGCCATTCCCAAGCCAATCGGCCGGCGAACAAGTTCCAGAAGTAGCGGTGCTTTTCTTTCGCAATCCGCTGCCCGTGCATCTTCAGTTTGTCGAGCATCGTCAGCGGCTCGTCGCTCGGCAGCGGCGTGTCGAGCATACAGAGGAACGCGACCTCTTCGCCGGCGCGCCGCAGTTGTTGCGCGATCTCATACGCTGCGATGCCGCCGCCGGAGAAGCCGCTGAGCAAGTACGGACCGTGCGGTTGGACGGTCTTCAGCTCGCGAATGTAATCGGCGGCCGCCTCTTCGAACGTCGCGTGCGGCGCGGAGTCGCCGTACAGTCCGCGAGCTTGCAGACCGTAACAGGGCCGATCGCCGCCGACCAAATGAGCCAGATGCCGCAGGTTCAGAACGTTGCCGAACATGCCCGCCACGATGAACAGGGGCCGCTTCTTGCTGCCGGCACCGTCGTGCATCGGGACCAAGTGGGTGTAGCGCGTGGCGTGCTTGTCGGCGTCGCCGTTCGACTTCGGAGTCGTCGCAACAGCATCAACATCCGCCGCGTCGCCGATCTCGGCTTTGATCAACTTGGCGACCGCCTCGACCGTCGGGGCTGAGAAGAGGACCGACATCGGGAACTCGACGTGGAACGTTTTCTTGATCTGCGCGAACAAGCGGACCGCGATCAGCGAGTGCCCGCCGAGGTCGAAGAAGCCGTCGCGAATGCCGACGCGGTTGACGCCAAGCAGTTCTTCCCACATCGCCGTGAGCATTCGCTCGACGTTATCGCGCGGCTCGATGAAATCGCCGTCGAGGTTCGGGCGTTCGAACTTCGCGCCCCCCTCGGGCTTGCGTGCTGCCTGCACGTTCGCGGCATTCTTGCGGAGCACGTTCAGATCGAGCGACGACACGATCACGCGACTCCCGACGTTCGCGCGGAGCACGTCGGCAAAAGCCGCGGCCCCTTCGCTCGGCCGAATGCCGAGCCGCAACTGATGCCGGAAGGCCGACTCGGCCGGCGACGGCGAGTCGTCCTCGTCGGCAACGTGTGCATCGTCGAATTGCAGTTCGGCCGCCGGCGGCAAGCTTGCGGCCCCGCCGAACGACTCGGATTGCCGGAGCCGTTTGACGGCGAACTCATTGACTTCGACCAGCACGCGACCCGACTCGTCGGCGATGACGATATCGAACACGGCGAAATCATCGTCTGCCTTCGCCGCGCCGTGGAGCTTCACCCAACTAACGAGCGACGACGTGAGCGGGGCATGGAACTTCAGTTCGCGGTAGGTGATCGGCACCCAGAGATCGTGCGAGTCGTCGTAGCCCGCGATGAGGTGCATCGCGTAACCGGTCGCCAAGTCCATCAGGGCCGGATGCAAGGCGAACGAATCGAGATCGTCGCGGAACTCGTGCGGGAGCGAAAGTCGGGCGATTGCTTCGCCCTGGCCGTAGGCCGTTTCGTGCAGCACGCGCCACCGCGGTCCGAAGCGGAGATGATCTTCTTGCTTCGTATGGAGCGTCGCAAGTTCATTCGCTTGGCGGAGCTCGTTGCAACGGGCCGAAATCGCGGCGGCGTCGATCGGTGCGACTTCCGCATCGGTGCCGAGGACGAGGCTCGCCTGAGCGTGCGTCTGCCAACCGCTGCGGCCGTCGTCGGTCCGGCGTCGACTCTGCACGACGAACACATAGCCTTGTTCGTCGCGCGTCAGGCGGACGCGAACGTCGCAGGCGATTTCGTCTTCGAGCCCGAGCGGTCGCAGGAACAGCAGATCGCGAATCGCGAACGGCCCCGTCTCGCCGATCTCGGCCAGGGCGGCGCGAGAGAGTTCCAAGTAGCCAGTGCCGGGCAACAGTGCTTGGCCGGTCGCGGTGCGATGTTCGTCGTAGACCCAATGGGTGAGTGTGCTGTGGCGACCGACGAGCGTGACGGTCCGATCGTGCAGGCCGCCGAGCCGATAGTCGAACCACGGATGGACGACCGCTTCTTCGACCAACGCTTCGTCCCGTTGCGGACCGGCAATCGCCTTCGCCGCCATGCCGACCTCGTTCCAGACGCCCCAGTTGAGCGCCAAGACCGGTCGATCGGCCCGATGACGACTCGCGGCAAACGCATTCAAAAAAGCATTGGCGGCGACGTAGTCGATCTGTCCCGCCGCCGTGACGATCGTGCTGGTCGACGAGAAGACGACAAAGAAATCGAGCGGCACATCGCGGAGCAGTTCATCGAGCATGAGCGTGCCGTGGACCTTCGGCGCGAAGACCTCTTCGATTTCTGATTGCGTCTTCAGCGGAATGAGATTGTCGCGTAACACGCCGGCGGCGTGGACGACGCCGTTCAACGCGCCGAAGCGAGCCGTCGTCTCATCCAGCACGCGGCGCATGGCTTCTAAGTCCGTGACGTCGGCCTCGGCGACGATTACCTCGGCCCCGAGCGCTTCGAGGTCGCGGACTTGGCGAATCTTGCGGCTGAGGCCGTTCTCTTCGGCATGGCTCCGGAGCCACGCATCCCAATCGGCCGGCGGCGGCAACGCACTGCGGCCGACGAGCACGAGCTTTGCCTTCGCGGTTCGGGCTAAGTGCTCGGCCACGGTGAGACCGATTCCGCCGAGACCGCCGGTGATCAGATACGTGCCGCGCATCCGCACGCGGTCGAGCGTCGGCGAGCCGTTCTGCTTCGCGGCCGAGAGTTTGGTTCGTTCAAAGGTTTGTTCATAGCGTCGCTCGCCACGGAGTGCGACGGCGGCGTTGGTCGGCGGTTGGCAAGCCTCGGCCAGCAGTTGGTCGGCCAGATGATCGAGTTCGTTGATTTGACCCCTCGTGTTGCCGAACAACCAGCGACCGCGCTGCGGCAGCGCCACGTCGAGCGCGACGCACGTCGTCCCTTCGAGTTCGCGCGACAGCACGCCGCAGGGGCCGAGGATCGTCGCCTTTTCCGGGTACGGCACCGCTTCGTGCCGCGTCTGCTGCATGCCGCTGGTGACGACGGTGAAGTGGATCGTCTCGGCCTTCTCGTCTTGCAGGGCCTGACCCAAGAACAGCAGGCTGTAGAAACCTTGCTCTTGATTGCGATGGAAGAAACTCGAACCTGGGCGGAACGATTCGTCGGCCGTCGTCAGCCAGAGATGCACGACGCGGCTCGGCAACTTGCCGCTCGCGGCGAGATCGCGGACGAGCGCGTCGTAACCGTCGCGACCATGCTCGGGCGACAGCGTGTAGCGATTTGCAGTGTGTTGATGATAGGCATCGCCCGGCTGCACAGTGACGACGTCGTGACCCGCTTGGCGGAGTTTTGCGACGAGTCGTTCGCCGAGGCCCGTCTCGTCGACGAACACGAGCCACGTCGTCGGTTCGATTGCGTCGAGCGGCTCGTCCAGCTCGCGCAGTTTCCAGGCAGGCTTGAAGTACCACTGCTGCGGATCGGCGATGCGAGTGAGCGACGGAGCACCCTCGGCCTCGGCGGCCGTCGCGCGGCCCGGCTCGATCCAATAGCGTTGACGTTGAAAGGCATACGTCGGCAGCGGCACGCGGAGGCGGCGTTCGTTCTTCCACAAGGCGTCGATGTCGACCGAGACCCCGGCGGCCCACAGTCGGCCGAGGATCGTAAGGAAGTAGGCGTCGTCGGAAATTTCTTCTTTGAGGTGCCGCAACGTCGACAACACGGCGACGGCCGAGGCGGCGTCGCGCTGCTGACGGACGAGCGACGCCAACGTTTTGCCGGGCCCGACTTCGAGCAGCACGCGGCCGGGCGTCGCGAGGACTTTCGCAGCGCCGTCGGCGAAGCGGACCGTGCGACGCAGGTGTTCGACCCAGTAGCGCGGGTCGGTCGCTTGCGTGTCGGTAATCCAATCGCCCGACAGGTTCGAAATGAACGGGATCGTCGGTTTGCGGAAGTTGAGCGTCCGTAGAAAGCGTTCGAAGTCGGCGAGGATCGGCTCCAGCATCCGCGAGTGGGCTGCGATGTTGATCGGAATCCGCTTGACCTCGACCCCTTGATCTTCGAGCTTGCGATAGAGTTCTTCCAGCGCGTCGGTCGGGCCCGAGACCGTGCAGAGCTCGGGGCCGTTGACGGTCGCGAGGTCGAGCTGATCGCCGAGCAGCGAGGCAATGACGTCGGGCGCGAGCGGGACGCTGAGCATGCCGCCCGGCGGGATCCGCTCGAACAGCTTGCCGCGGAGCGTGACGAGATCGAGTCCGTCGTCGAACGAGAAGACGCCGGCGAGCGCGGCCGCAGTGTTCTCGCCCATGCTATGACCGAGCAGCGCGGCAGGCTTCACGCCCCAGGAGATCAACAACTGCGCGAGGGCATATTCGCACAAGTAGATGGCGGGAAGTTGAACCGACGGTCGCTGCCAAGCCGCATTGTTGGCGGCGTCTTGTTCGCTCGGTGCAAACCAGAGTTGGCGGAGATCGACGTCGAGCTTGCCTTGTAATCGCGCGAGGCCGAGGTCGATCCATTGCTTGAAGACCGGCTCCGAGGCGTACAGATCGCGACCCATGCGCGGGTACTGAGCGCCGCCGCCGGGGAACATGAAGACGACCGACGGGGCCGCCTCGGTCGATTTGTGCGTGAAGACGCGATTCGCATCGCTCGCTTCGAGCAACGCCGCCGCCTCGGCATGATCGCGAGCGGCGACGACGCGGCGGACGTCGAACGCACGGCGACCGTGGAGCAACGTGTGCGCGACGTCGGCCAACGGTTGTTCGGGATGTTCTCGCAGATGAGCCGCGAGGCGTTTTGCCGCATCGTCGAGGGCGGCGCGATTGCGGGCCGACAGCGTAAGCAGCTGATACGGCCGAGCCGCTTTGTCGCCGGGTTGCGGTTGCGGCGCTTCTTCGAGAATGACGTGGGCGTTGGTCCCGCCGACGCCGAGCGAGTTGACGCCGGCACGTCGCGGCGACTTGCCGTTCGACCAGGGGCGGAGCTTGTCGTTGACCACGAACGGGCTCGACGCGAAATCGATCGACGGATTCGGCGCTTCGTAGTTCAGCGACGGCGGCAGCTGCCGATGTTCGAGTGCGAGCGCGGCTTTCGCGACGCCAGCGATGCCGGCGGCCGTGTCTAGGTGACCGATGTTGGTTTTGACGGAGCCGATCGCGCAGAACCCCTTGGCGTCGGTGGTTTGACGATACGCCTGGGTCAGCGCGGCGATTTCGATTGGGTCGCCGATCGGCGTGCCGGTGCCGTGGCACTCGACGTAGCCGATCGTGTCGGCCGGCACGTCGGCGACGGCGAGCGCTTCGGCGACCGCGGCGGCTTGGCCGTCGACGCTCGGGGCGAAGTAGCCGACCTTGCCGGCACCGTGGTTGTTGATCGCCGTCCCTTTGATAATCGCGACGATATGATCGCCGTCGCGAATGGCATCTTCCGCGCGTCGCAGCGCGGCGACGCCTGCGCCGCTGCCGAAGATCGTCCCTTCGCTGCGATGGTCGAACGCGCGGCAGTGACCGTCGGGCGAGAGGATTTCGTTTTTCTTGAATAGATAGCCGCGAGCGTGCGGCAGTTCGATCGTCACGCCGCCGGCGAGCGCCATATCGCACTCGCCCGAGAGGAGGCTCTGGCACGCCGTGTGAATCGCCACGAGCGACGTGCTACACGCCGTCTGCACGTTGACGCTTGGGCCCTTCAGATCGAAACAGTACGAGACCCGCGTCGCGAGAAAGTCCTTGTCGTTGCCGGTGTGGCGGAGCAGGAACATGCCGACCGACTGCACGAGCTCGGGGTTGCTGAGCAGGTTGTAGTTGAAGTACGCCCCCATGCCGCACCCGGCGAAGACGCCGATGCGCCCCGCGAAACGATCGGGCGTATGGCCGGCGCTCTCGAGCGCTTCCCACGCGCACTCCAAGAAGTGCCGATGTTGCGGGTCCATGATCGCCGCTTCCTTCGGGCTGAGCCCGAAGAATTCGGCGTCGAACAGATCGAGATTCTCCAACACCACGCCGGCTTTGACGTAGTGCGGGTTGGCGATCAACTCACCCGAGACTCCGGCGGCGGTGAGCTCGTCGTCGGAGAAGTTCCGCACCGACTCGACGCCGTCGCGGACATTGCGCCAATATTGCTCGGCCGAGTTCGCACCCGGCACGTGCAGCGCGAGCCCCACGATGGCAATGTCGTTCGGTCCCGGTTCGTAGGCAGTTTGCGTCATGAACGGTGGTTTAGGGTTCGAGGTTCAGAGTTCAGGGTTCGTCGCAACGACGTCGATCGCGAGGCGACGGGCTATCGGCCGCGTACGGCTCGGCGCTTTTGTTGCAACTCGCGACGTTGTTTCGCGCGGTCGGTTCCCTCTTGGGCGGCGTCGGTCGATTCGCCTCCTGCAAGGTGCGCGACGAGCGAACGAATCGTCGGGAAGCGGAACAGGTCGGTCAGCGCGATCGGGGCGGCGATCGCTTGCGACAGTTGGCGATGCAGACGGACGACGAGCAGCGAGTGGCCGCCTATGTCGAAGAAGTTGTCGTCGACGCCGACCTGCTCGCGGCCGAGCAACTCTTGCCAGAGTAGTGCGATCTTGAGTTCCAGGTCGTTCGTCGGCGCGACGAAGTCGGCGGCCGGGCCGGCTTGCTCGACCGAGAAGGCCGGCAGAGCCTTGCGATCGATTTTGCCGTTCGGCGTGAGCGGCAGAGATTCGAGCACGACGAAATGCTGCGGAGCCATGTACTCGGGGAGCTTCGCGCGAACGTGGGTCCGCAGGTCGGCATCGGCCGGGGCCGCGCCGTCGGCCGTGTAGTAGGCGACCAGACGAACGTCGCCTGGGCCGACTTCACGCGGCACGATCACGCAACTCCGCACATGCGGATGTTCGGTGAGCCGCGTTTCGATTTCGCCCAACTCGATCCGATGGCCGCGAATCTTGACCTGATGATCGGTCCGGCCGAGGAACTCGACGACGCCGTCGCCGCGATAGCGGGCAAGGTCGCCGGTGCGATACATCCGGGCTCCTGCGCGGGCCGTGAACGGATCGGGCACGAACTTTTCGGCCGTCAGTTCGGCACGATGCAAGTAGCCGCGGGTGACGCCGTCGCCGGCGATGTACAACTCGCCCGGAACGCCGACCGGCACGGGGCGGAGTCGCTGATCGAGAATGTAGACCTGTTGGTTGGCGAGCGGGCGACCGATCGGCACGGGACCGTCGACTTCGCCGAGCACATGACACGTCGACCAGACGGTCGTTTCGGTCGGGCCGTACATGTTGATCACGCGTCCGCCGACAAGCCGATGGAGATCGCGAGCCAAGTCGACGGGGAACGCTTCGCCGCCGACGAGGAAGTTTTGGATGTTACGCACGGCATCGCGACCGGCTTCTTCCGAAAGCAGCATCCTCGCGAGCGACGGCGTGCATTGGAAGTGGGTGACGTTGTGCCGGGCCATCTGCGCGGCGAGCGAGTAGTCCTCCGAATTATTTAGCCGCGGGGCTTGTCCCCGCGTGTCTTGCGAACTGTTCAGCGGGGCATCCAGACGCGCGGGGACGAGCCCCGCGGCTAAATGAGCATTCGCCGCTTCGCGAACTTGGTTCAACTGCGGCAGATGTTCGAGCACCGTCTCGCTCGGAATGCCGAAGTCGATGAGGCAGGCGATTTCGTCGACGCCGATCCCCTTCAGCTTGTCGACCATGCCGAGCGCCGTCGTCGGCGTGCCGAAGAGGCCGCTCGTTTCGTAGTACCGCTCGAAGGCGAACTCCAAGAGGGCGTCGTTTTCTTCCGGTGTGAGCGAGCTGAAGTCCTGGCCGTCGTCTTTCGCGACGTCAGTCCCCTTCGGCCGCGTAAAAGCGGGGAAGGCCCAGGCGTATTGTTTCAACAGACTGAGCGACGTGCCGAGGTACGCCTTGAGCGGGCCGCGAACCGTGTCGCGGACTTGTTGCTCGTCTTGGCCGACGAACGTGTGCAACATGAGCGAGACGATGCCCGCCGTGGGATCAAATCCGGCGGCGGCGCGGGCTTCGCGATACGCGGCGATCTTGGGGCCAAGCTCTTCGACCGATTGGCCGAGCAAGTGCGTCAGCACGTGCGCGCCGATCTGGCCCGCCATGCGATACGTTTCCAGATTGCCCGCAGTCGTGATCCAGACCGGCAGTTCTTTCTGGATCGGGCGGGGCAACGTCTGCACGCCGATCGTCTTGCCGGTCGCGCCGGGAAACTCGACGGTCTCGCCGCGCCACAGCTTCTTGACGATTTCGAGATCGCGGAACATCACGTTCTTCGCGTCTTTGAAATTCTCGGGCATTAGCACGAAGTCGTTCGGCTGCCACCCGGCGGCGACGGAGATCGCGGCGCGGCCGTTCGAAATGTTGTCGACGACCTGCCACGCCTCGGCGACGCGGATCGGATGATGCAGCGGCAGCACAACCGAGCCGGCCCGAATCTGCACGTTCTTCGTGATCGCGGCGACGGCGGCCCCGGTGACGGCCGGGTTCGGATACAAGCCGCCGAAGCTGTGGAAGTGACGCTCCGGCGTCCAAACGGCGCAAAAGCCATGCTCGTCGCCCCACTTCGAACCTTCGAGCAGCAGGCGATATTTTTGATCGGGTCGCTCTTCCGAGTCGGCCGAGAAGTAGAAGAGGCTGAAGTCCATCTTCTGCGTGGCGTGCGTCAGCGCGACGGCGGAGCTGGTCGACGACTCGACAACCGGCGCGGCGACGGCATCGCGGGCCCGATCGCGATAGACGACGACCTTGAAGCCGCGCGTTAACGTCCAGAGCAACTCGAGGACGTGGATGTCGAACGACAAGCTCGTGACGGCGAGCCAAGTGCCGGCAGGATCGACGTCGAGACGTTGATCCATGCCCGCGAAGAAGTTCACCGCGTTGCGATGTTCGATCATCACCCCCTTCGGCTTGCCGGTGCTGCCGGAGGTGTAGATGACGTACGCCAAGTGATGCGCGGCAATTTCAACCGGTGCGGCGGCCGGACGAGCGCGATCAATCACGGTGGCATCGGCGTCGATCTTAACGACCGCCGCATTGTTCGCGGGCAAGCGATCAAACGTCTCGCGCTCGGTGATGATCACCGGGGCCGCGGCGTCGGCGATCATGAATGCAACGCGCTCGGCCGGGTAATTCGGATCGAGCGGCAGATACGCCCCGCCGGCTTTGAGCGTCGCCATCACGGCGATCACCAAGTTCTCCGAACGTTCGAGATGAATGCCGACCATCTTGTCGGGCCCGACGCCGAGCGAACGCAAATGGTTAGCGAGCTTGTCGGCCCGCTCGTTGAGTTCGCGATAGGTGAGTTGAGTCTCTTCGAACACGACGGCGACGGCATCGGGAGTGCGGGCCGCCTGCTGTTCGAAGAGTTGATGCACGCACGCTTCACGCGGGTAGTCGGCCGCGACGGCATTCCAATCGTGCAGGATCAGTTTTCGTTCGCCGCCGGTGAGCAATTCGGTCTCTGCAGGGGGGACTTCGGGCGAGCCCGTCAGGCCGGTAAGGAAGTGCGAGAACTGTTGTCGCATCGTGGCGAACGAGGCCGACGCGACGGTGGCCGAGTCGTACACCCAACGGATCAGCCCTTGCTCGACCGAGATGACGACGTTGAGCAGCGACCCGGCGGCCGGCGTGAACGTGGCGACGTCGGCGCGAACGTCGACGACGACGGGCAGGGCGCGGCCGGTTGCCAACTCGGGCCGATCGTGGAGCTCCGGATAGCGGCCGAGCGCATCGTTCAGATACGTGATTCGCTTCCGCACCGCGGCGAACTCGGCGGCGTGACGCGAGACCATCTCCGCCAACGGAATTGCTAGGTCGATGTCGAGATGTAGCGGTACATGCTCGGCCGTCAGGTCGTGCAAGCCGTCGAGCGCTGCGTCGAGCGACGGATCGGCATAGGCCACGTCGAACGACGATTTTTCGCCGACGCGAGCCAAGTAGGCGGCGAAGGCGGCGACGAGCGACTCGGCCGCGCCGACCGCGGCGAACTTCCGGGCGAAGTCCGTCGGCAAGATTTGCCGCGCTTCGGCAAAGACCGGCACGTCGGCCGGTCGGACGTCGGAGGCAACGTAAGGGAGCGCGGCTGCATCTAGCTTCGCCAGGCGCTTGACCCAAAACTCTTCGCCGCGCGCGAGCTTGGCGTTGAGCGCGGTCCAACGTTCGATGTCGCGCGGAGTGAGCGGATCGAAGCGTTCGCCGACTTGCAGCTTCAGCAGCGCCGCGAGTTCGCCGGGCGCGATCGCCTTGCCGCAGGTCGTCGCGAAGCCGCGGAGGGCGAGAAGGCCTTCGCCGCAGGCGACGCGAACGGCATCGGCACCGACGGCGACGATCGTCCCCGGGGCGGCGAGGACGTCGGACTCGGCGGCCTCGTTTTCGAGCGCGGCGCTTTCGGTGACGACGTACGCGACGCCGTTGCGACGGACCTTCGGCGAGGCGACCGGGTTGCGATAGCGACCGTGGTTCAAAGCGCGGACGAGCCGTTCCAGTGGCTCGGCCGACTGGTTGAAATCGAGCAAGCCCGCGGCGGCCGGGCGATCGAATTTGCCGAAGTATTGGCGTTCCGAAAGGTTTTGCGGTCGCGGGCTGACGGCTCCGGCCGAGAGCAGACCGATCAACTCGGCGAACGATTCCATCCCGGCGTGGAAACACTTGGTGTTGAGCGTCAGGGCCGTGTCGTCGGCCGCAATGTCAACCGGCTTTTGGATCAAGATGTCGCCGCAATCGACGCCGGCGGTCATCCAATGCCAGGTGACGGCGTAGTTCGTCTCGCCGCGCGAGAGGGCCCAGACCGGCGTGTTCAAACCGGCATAGCGCGGCAGCGGGCCGTCGTGGAAATTGATCGCGCCGCGAGTCGGCAGCGCCAGCACGTCGGCCGGAATGATGGCGAGATAGGTGATGCTGAAGAGAAAGTCGAACGGCTGTTGCGCGAGGGCCGCGCGATAGTCGCTCGCCGGGTCGAAGACCGGGATCTGATGCGATCCGGCCCACTGCGCGATCTTCTTCGTCGCCGTGACGACGCCGAGGATCTCGTGCCCTTGGCGACGGAGCGATTCGCCGCATTCGATGAGCAGCGATTCGGAACCGATCAGGAAACAACGGTAGCGCTGGAAGTTGTCATGCATCGCGACGGTCTCTTCGATGTGTGTGTGGTAATGCCCGACGTCGCGACACATGGCAGTGCCTCGACGACGGCGGCGACGATCGGCTGCGAACGAACGACGCAACGCGCCCCCGCCGAGTCCTTGGACCGACGACGTGCGGTTGTCCGCATTCGCTCGAAACCTATTTCGCCCATTAAGTACCTAGCTTTTTTTCTCCCCTGAGCAAAAGACAGCTATGTTTCCTAATGAGCGGTATTAGCTCGACTTGCGCGCAGAAATACCCCTGCGGAACCAGTCGGGCGGACCGAAGTTCGGGTCGTAACGATTCTGCTGTGCGAGGCTGCCATGAAAGAACGTCGAACGCTGGTTGTTCTACCCTCGCTGAAGGCGGTCGCGTTGGACGACGGTCGCGTCGTGCTGACGGAAAAATTTTTGGAAGGAATGAGGCAATACGCCGAACGATGGGACGGACCGATCGCCGCGGTGATCGAACCGGTCGCGACGGCGTCGAACAATCTCGATAACGTGATCGTCCCGAAAGCCGCGCTGCCGTTCGAGTTGGCGGTCGCGCCGTTTGACGATCCGCGACTCCCGGGCATGCTGTCACAAGCGGCCGTCGTGCTCGGCGGGACCGACTATCGATTGAATCACATGGCGGCCTGGTGTCGCAAAGCCGGGGCCGCGTACGTCGTCAATACTGAGTACTCGCTGACGACGCGGCTGCAGATCGTCGCAACGGAAACGGCCAATCCGTTGCGGCGCTGGCGGCGCGGCGTGTGGGAACGGAGCCAAGAGCGTTGCAATCGCCGCTCCGTCGCGCTGGCCGCCGGGGTGCAGTGCAACGGCGTGCCGACGTATGCCGCTTATCGCGACCTCAACCAGAATACGCATCTCTACTTCGATACCCGCACGTCGACCGACATGCTCATCGAAGAGACGCCGCTGCATAATCGGCTGGCCGAACTGTTGCGCGGCAATCCAATTCGCTTGGCGTTTTCCGGACGGTTGATCGCCATGAAGGGGGTCGATCACTTGCCGAAGCTGGCGGTTGAGTTACGGCGACTCGGGATGCCGTTCACGTTGTCGATCTACGGCGGCGGCGACTTAGACGAAAAACTACGGATCGAGATCGCGAGTCACGACCTTTGGGGCTCGATCCGGATGCAAGGGTCGGTCCATTTCAAGACGCAGTTGATGCCGACGTTGCAGGACGAAGTCGACCTGTTCGTCTGTCCGCACCGGCAGGGAGATCCGTCGTGTACGTATCTCGAAACGTTGGCGTGCGGAGTGCCGATCGTTGGTTACGACAACGAGGCGTGGGCCGGCTTGCTGCAGTTGGCCGACGTCGGCCGGAGCGCTCCGCTGAACGATCCGGTCGCTTTGGCGCGAACCGTGGCCGGTCTGAACGCCGATCGCGAGTTGTTGGCGAAGTTATCGCTGCGCGCCCGCGAGTTCGCCGAGCAGCATACGTTCGAACCGACGTTCGAGCGACGGATCGAACATCTGCGGCAATGCGCCGGTTTGACGAACGAGACCGCCCTGGCGGCGACTTAGCGCTTTGCGGCGGCGACGATCGGCTTCAGATAGTCGCTGATCGACACGGCCTTGAAGCTCGCCATCCGCTCGTCGGCCTGCGCGATGCGGCGACGATCGGGATCGTCCAACCGCCAAGTATAAAGATGCTCGGCCCGCAAGGTGCGGCCGAAGCCGGGGATCAGCGACGTTCGCCTGAGCGAGACTTCGGCCGGCAGCATTTGTCGACGCGACAAGGCGTCGTTCAGCTTCTGCCGCGCCGCGGGGGGGGGCGAGCCGGGGTTCGTCATCGCGTTGAGTCGCGATTGCCAGAGGACGTACTCTTCGTAACTCTTCAACGCGGCGGCGCTCGGCGGCGACGTCGTCTTCGCGCGATATTCCATCCAGGTGCTGTGCAACACGACTTCCCGCGTCTCGGGATCGAGCTTCTCGCTGAACTCCGGCGCGGCAAAGAAGCGAATCGCCTCGGACGACGAACGATCGGCCTTCACGCGGAGTTGCTCGCAGAAGCCGACGACTTCTTCCGTCGTCAGGTCGGCGCGAACCTTGCGCCCGTTGTCGAGCAGGACGATTCGGCCGTCGCGCGGGGCGAGGATCACCGTTTCGTCCGGGCTGCCGAGGAAGTTGTATGTCTTCCCTTCCACGAAGAGCGTCGTGCTCGACGAACGCAACTCGCGGCCGTCGTAGACCTTGCTCTCGATACTAAACTCTTGCGCTGCGGCGACCCGACCGAGGCAGCAGGCCGCGATCAGCGTGAGCGATAGGATTTTGGGATGCGACATGTTCGCCTCTGCGGCTTTCGCCTGACACGAAGGATCAGCCTATTTCGAGGGGCGGAGAGTAGCGAAACCGGAGCCCGGCGTAAACGTCATCGTCGGTGCAATCCGATCTGCCGGCGATGCCGGCCCGCGCTATCTAAACGACGTTTCTAGAGAGTGTGGTAAATTTGGGCAGCCAAAGGCGACGTCCGCACGCGGCATGATCGGTCCGTCCTGCACGAAAGCGAGTCTCCTGTGGCAGCGCGATTGTTCTTAGTCACCGGCGGAGCGGGGTTCATCGGTTCGCACATTGCCGAGGCGCTGGCCCGTCGCGGCGATCGGGTGCGAATCTTCGATAACCTGAGCACCGGCACGCCGGCCAACTTCGCAGCCTTCGCAGACAAGGTCGAGTTCGTCCAGGGGGATCTCGTCGATCTGGCGGCCGTCACGAAGGCGGTCGCCGGCGTCGATTGCATCTTTCACGAAGCGGCGTTGGCCTCGGTGCCGCGGAGCGTCGAAGCCCCGCTCGACACGCATGCCGCTTGCGTGACGGGGACGGTCAACCTGCTCGATGCCGCGCGACGGAGCGGCGTCCGCCGCGTCGTCTATGCCGCCAGCAGCAGCGCTTACGGCGATCAACCGACCAGCTCGAAGCGCGAGACCGATCTGCCCGCGCCGATCTCCCCGTACGGCGCCGCGAAACTCGCGGCCGAGATTTACCTCCAAGCCTTCGCGCACACCTACGGTTTGCAGACGGTTGCCATTCGCTACTTCAACGTCTTCGGACCGCGGCAAGATCCGAACAGCCCTTACTCGGCCGTCATTCCGTTGTTCATCACCGCGCTGCTGGGCGGCAAGCGACCGGTGATCTACGGCGATGGCGGGCAATCGCGCGACTTCACCTATGTGGCGAACGTCGTGCAAGGAAACCTGCTGGCCGCCGACGCTCCCGACGTCTCGGGGCGCGTGATCAACATTGCCAACGGACGTTCGACGAGCCTGCTGCAATTGATCTCGGCGCTCAACCGGTTTCTCGGGACCGACGTGCAGCCGATTCACGAACCGCCGCGCGTCGGCGACGTCCGCGAGAGCCTGGCCGACATCACCCTGGCGCGCAAGCTGCTGAAATACGAGCCGGAAGTGGAGTTCGAAGAAGGCCTGCGACGCTCGATCGAGTATTACAAGACGATCGTCAAACGGTAGAGAGCGTCGACGATTCGCTCGGCGGCGCGACCGTCGCCGTAGGGATTTGCGATCGCCGGTCTCGTTTCGCCGCGTGCGGCTGCATCGAGATAATATGACGACCTGTCGACGATCTTCGCCGCGTCGGTGCCGACCAACTCCGCACAGCCGGCGGCGATCCCTTCGGGGCGTTCCGTTTCTTCGCGCAGCACCAGCACAGGCTTCCCCAGCGACGGCGATTCTTCTTGCACGCCACCGCTGTCTGTGAGGATCAACGTCGCGGCGTCCATCGTTAGAACGAAGCCCGAGTAGTCGAGCGGCCCGATCAACTCGACGTTCGCCAAGTCGGCGAGGGCACGGCGAACCGGTTCCGACGCCTGCGGGTTCGGATGCAACGGCCAGACGAGGCGATGATCGGGATATTTTTTTGCCAGCGTCGCAATCGCGGTGCAGATGCCGTCGAAGCCCGGGCCGAAGCTCTCACGACGATGGGCTGTGATGAGGACAAGCGGACGGTCGTGAACGAAATTGAGATTTCTGATTTCTGATTTCAAACGGTCGCGGGCCCAGAGCAGCGAGTCGATCGCCGTGTTGCCGGTGACGAGGAGGCGATCGTCGGCGACTCCTTCGGCCCGCAAGTTCGCTGCGGCTCGTTCGGTCGGCGCACAGTGCAAGGCGGCGGCGAGCGTGACGACGCGGCGATTGAATTCTTCAGGAAACGGCGAGTTCAAGTCGCCGGTTCGTAGGCCTGCCTCGACGTGCACGACCGGGACGCGGCGGAAGAAGGCCGCCATCGCCGCCGTCATGGCGGTGGTCGTGTCTCCTTGGACGACGACGACGTCGGGGCGATGCTCGGCGAGAGCCGCGTCGAGTTTCGTTAGGCACCGGCTCGTCAACTCAGCGAGCGACTGCCCTGGCGTCATCAGGTCGAGATCAACGTCGGGACGCAGATCAAAATAGTCAACCAGCGGCCGGACGAGTTCGCGATGCTGGCCCGTCAGGCAGACGATCGTTTCGAACTCGGCGGGTCGCGCACGACAGGCCCAGATGACCGGCGCGAGTTTAATCGCTTCCGGACGAGTACCGAGCACGATGAAGATGCGACGACGCGACATGCCGGAGATTGTCGCCGTCTACAACATGGCGGCAAGAGCAACCGCGGTTGCGTTACGCCGGCGTGGCCGTCGTCAGGCCGACGTGGACGCCGTGGATGATGGCGGCGATGCGGATCAGGTCGTGGACGTTTTCTTCGGAAAAGCCGTTTTCCAGCAACTTCGCTTCGTGCGAACGGAGGCAATCTTCGCACCCGCCGAGGGCTGCGCAGGTCAGCGCGCATGCTTCGTACTTGATCCGCGAGGCCGGGCTGAGCATCCGATTCATCCGCAAGCTGGGGCGCATCGCTAGGTACGATTCTTTCCCCAGCAGATGTCGCGTGCGGTAGTAGACGGTCGTCATCCCCATCAGGGCCGCGGCGGCCTGAGCGTCGGCCAAGTCGTCGGCGGTGATGACGCTACTCGCGTCGGCTGCAAGCGCTTCGGCCAACTTGCGATCGCCGCAGAAGTACGCGGCCGAGATGGCGGCCGAGTGCGTCGTCGCCGGCTCGATCGAGGTGCCGCGGAGAACGGACTGCAGGTTGAGCCGAACGTCTTTGCAGGCGTCGGGCAAGTCGGCCAGCAATGTTTCGATCTGCGACGAAGATTCGGACATGACGACCTCGACGAAAATAAGGGAGCCGAATGCGGGCTCGGAGCGCACGACTTGAGTCGTTCCGCGCTCCGAGCTCCGCGTTCCGCGCTAAGACTAGACCTTGATGAACGCGTCGCCCTTCTTCCAGTTGCAGGGGCAGAGTTCGTCCGATTGCAGAGCGTCGATCACGCGGAGGACTTCGTCGGTGCTACGGCCGACGCTCAGGGCGTTTGCACAGCACCATTGGATGATGCCGTTCGGGTCGACGACGTACGTGGCGCGGAGGCAGACGCTTTCGACCGGGTCCAAAATGCCGAGGTCGGCCGACAGCTTTTGTGCTGCCAGCAACGGGTACTTGAGGTTCTTCAGGTCGCTGTGTTGTTGGCACCAGGCCAAGTGCGAGTATTCGTTGTCGGTGCTCGCGCCGTACACGACCGTGTCGCGATCGGCAAAATCCTTCAACCGCTTGTTGAAGTCGACGAGTTCCGTCGGGCAGATGAAAGTGAAGTCTTTGGGATAGAAGACGAAGACGCTCCATTTGCCCTTGGCCGACTCGTTGGAGATGAGCGTCATCGATTCGGCGGCGGGGCCGACGTTGGCGTGACACTTGAACGCGGGAAACGGACTGCCGACGGTGAGCATGGCAAAACCCTCTATGATTAAGAACAAAAAAGTTGGCGGCAAAGTTCCCTCCGGTCACCAAGCGACTCCGGGGAATGACTCATGGTACGAACTCAGCGGCAAGGGGCAAGTCGCCCACCGCGACATAGCTGGTATGAGCGAAAGTTTTCGCCGCCGCGACGGCCCATTCCGTAGGGAACGCCGCGGAGGGCTTTCAGTACGATTCCGGTCGTGTCGCGATTAGAAACAGATCGCAGCCGGTTCGTTCCGGTTCGATCCGGCGTTGCTCCGTCGGAATCGCCGCGGCGTCGGCCAACTGCGCCAGATCGGCGACGTCGCGATAGATCAGGTACCAGTTGCCGAGCCACTCCATGTAAGCCCGCGTCGGGTTTTGCGGCGCGAAGTTGCCGACCATCAGCGTGCCGCCGGGGCGCAAGGCGTTCCAAAATAGCTGCAGTTGCGCGACGGCAACGTCGTCGGCGAGATAATCGAACAGGCCGGTGCAGAGGACGAAATCGACGTCGCTTAGAAACTCGGCGGTCTTGCGCGACGTCGCCAAGCGAAACAGGTTCTCGCGGCGGACGACGATTTGCTCCTGTGCGACGATTGAATCCAGTCGCGCGCGGGCGGCGTCGAGGGCTGCCTCTTCCATGTCGACCAGCGTGAAGCGAAGCCGCGCTCGCTGCGACGGTTCGAGGGTGCAGGCTGCTTCGAACAGATCGATGCCGGGACCACTGCCGATGCTGACGACCCGAAACTCGTCGTGCGGTGAGGCGGTGCATTGTGCGGCGATCGTCGCCCCGGCCCATTCCATCCGGGCGCGCACCGCTTCGACGGCCGCCTGTTTTAGGAAGTAACGATCGAACAGTCGGCCGATCGGCGAGTCGACCGACTTGTGATTCCAGAAATCGGCGAGCATTTCGAAATCGCCGGCGTAGCCGCGCGGTTTGAAGCGTGCGCGATGCTGCAATCCGCCGACCTCCAGCACCTCGCCGGCGATCCGCCAAAGTTCATAACTGGGGCCTTGGTTCTCTTTGCCCCAGAGGTTCGTCGTCGCCAGCGCGGAAATGCAGCGATCGAGTGCAGCGTCGACCGACTCTTGGTCGCTTATGCCGCGAAGGTCTGCGACCAAGCGCTCGGCGGCGGCGCGGACGATCGAGGTGATTTCGTCGTCGACCGACATGGCTCGCTCACTGGTCACGATACAACCACTTCACCGGGAAGCGGACGATTTGGGTGTCGGCCAGATGTGCGCTGGTTCGTAGGTCGGACGCGCAGTAGCCCAGGATGACGTCGTCGCCGATGAACTCAATGGCCGTGTAGCAGTACCAGCCTTGCGGATCGTCGTCGAGCGTACGGGCCGGTAACCAAGTGACGCCGTCGTCTTTCGAGATCGCGACCCGCTGCGGCGTCCGATCGTCCATCAGCTTCGAGTCGCGCGGCATGTCGTGATGATCGTTCCAGACGCACATCAGGTCGCCGGTCGACGGGATGCGCTCGATCGACGCCGGGCCGAGCGGAGAACTCAGCGGCGAGGCGAGCGGCATCGACCACGTTTCGCCGCCGTCGGTGGAGACACTGAAGAATTGGCAGCCGACGTTGGTCCGCATGAACATCAGCAGCGAGCCGTCTTTCCGCTCGACGACGCCCGGCTCTTGCAAGACGATCCGCGCGTCGTTCCACATCGTGCCGTCTTGCGAC
>CAMCTH010000009.1 GCA_945877965.1 Planctomicrobium piriforme
ATAGGCGCCAATCACTTCTTCTATGGCGAAGCTTGTATGCGGGAGAGGCCGGTAGCGATGGGCTTGGAAGTCGGCCGCGAGTTTCAGGAACATCCGACGCATGTATTTCGGTCGTTCGCGGAGCATGCGGTCCAAGTCGATCGCAGCAAACAGCAAGTTCTTTTGGAACGGGAACATGCCAAGCATGCGGTTCTGGTAGATGTCGGTCTTGCCGATTTCGAGGAATCGTCCGTATGACCGCAGGAGTTCGAAGCTGCGCGGAATCGCCTCGCCCGGGAGGCTGTTGAGCACGACGTCGACCCCCTCGCGATTCGTCGTCGCTTGGATTTGTTCGGCGAAGGCCAAGCTCCGCGAGTCGTAGACGTGTTGCACGCCGAGTGAACGGAGGAAGTCGCGTTTCTCTTCGCTTCCGGCGGTGCAAAACATTTCGGCTCCGACGGCTTGGCATATTTGGATCGCCGCCAAGCCGACGCCACCGGCGGCAGCGTGAATCAGTACACGTTCGCCGGGGCGGATGCGGGCAATCTCGCGCAGGGCGTAATGCGCGGTGAGGAACGTAATCGGAATCGTTGCGGCCTCGGCATCGCTTAAATGAGTCGGCTTGGGGAGGACGCCGTTGGCGCGCGTGACGGCATGCGAAGCGAAGCTGAATGGCGCAATCGCCAGTACGCTTTGGCCGACTTCAAGGCCCGTCACTTTGCGACCGACGGCCGTCACGCGACCGGCGCACTCGATGCCCATCGGCACGACGCCGGGTTTCAGTCCCGGATAGCGGCCGAGGGCCTTCAACACATCACTGAAGTTGAGGCCGGCGGCGCCGACTTCGATTTCGACTTCGCGAACGCCGGGACGCTTTCGTCGGAACGGACGCAGCTGCAAGCGATCGAGATTGCCGGGCGTCGAGAACTCTAAGCGGAACGTATTTCCGTGAGGTAGCGAACACTTTCGACGACGGCCTGTGGATTCGTCTCCGTCGCCGGCTTCGGCTGAGCCGGTAACGAGCCGCGGGAGCCAACGCTGCGAGCCGCGGAGGGCGATTTGATTTTCCTCCCCTGCCGTTAACAGTTCGGCGGCCAGCGGCTCGACCATCGTCGACGGCTCGGCGTGCGGATCGAGATCGACGAGCGTCACGGACAATTCCGGCATCTCGACGGCCATCACGCGGCCCAAGCCCCAAAGCATCGACTGCGCCGGTTCGACTTCGGTTGCGGCTGCATCGACTTCGACCGCACCTCGGCCGACGAGGAGCAGCCGCGGAGACTTGCGCCAATTCCGGCGGGCAATTTCTTGGGCCGTGCGGACCACGTACTCGCAGGTCCAGCGAGTTTGTTCGGCAACGTCGTCCGTGGTTGAAGCAAGGGGGGTGCGTATTTCGCAACCCGCCCAGTAGACGACGCCCGCACAGGTGGGCCGCGAATCTGGGAACTGCTCGTTCAAGAAGGAGTCGAGTGCGATGTTCGATTCGGCCAGTCGCGCCGACGGCACGACGATGACGCGCTCGCCACGCGATTCCAGCAAACCCGGCAACGCTTGCAACTGCGGGGGAACGTCGCCGACGAACAACCAGGGTGCACGGGTCGCAATTGAGTCGTCGCCGGCATGTCCCGATCCGTTGCGGGCTTCGACCGGAGGCAGCGACAAAGACGAGGTTTCGCGCCACGTCGTGCGATAAAACCACGAAGCGACGTCGGCTGCGGCGGCGGATTCGCGGCGGCCGACTCGCCGCATGTGCAATTCTCGGACTTCAGCCACTAGGCGGCCTGCGGCGTCGTACAACAGAATGTCGCCGCTAACCAGATCGCGTTGCTCGTCGTTCAGTTCAATGCGGCTGTGGGCCCATAAGGTTTCGGTAATCGTTCCGCAGACGCGAACCTTGTCGACCCCAATGGGCAAATACGATTCGCCGCTGCCGATGGGTGCCCAACTCTCGGGAATCGTCGCCCCCAGGGTGTGAAACATCGCGTCGAGCACCGCCGGGTGCATGTGGTAAGCCAGCAACGATCCAACGACTCCGGCAGGAACATGCAACAAAGCGACCGCTTCGCCGGGTTGTTTCCAAATTTCGTGCACGCCGCGAAACAGCGGTCCGTAATCCAGACGTCGTTCGTGCAACTGGGCGTAGCATTCGTCGTGTTGCAGATGTTCGGCCAAGCCCGACGCGATGGCTTGCAGTGACTCCCTGCTCTGTGCTTCATCCGTAGCTGCCTCGGGCGGCAATTCGCGCGCGGCCGATTCGCGGGAAACCGTGCCTGCCGCGAGTTGCGACCATGTTTCTTGCGGGGCGTCGGCGGGCGAGGTGAGTTGGAAGATTTGAAATGCCGCCAGACCGTCGATTTCCGGCGAGAGCAACAGATTCAACACCACTGGCTGGGCGGTTTCGAGAAAGAGGACGTGTTGGAAATCGATTTTCTCGACACTGTGCGACCCCTTGCCGAACGCGGCGCAAGCCGCAGCGAATGCCATTTCGACGTATCCCGCTCCGGGAAACACGATCGAGCCTTGCACGCGGTGGTCTTTGAGGTAATCGAGTTTCCGCAAATTCAACGTCGAAACGAATTGCCGTTGCGCAGCGGCCGAAGGCAGGCGCGTTCCCAACAACGGATGTTCGTCGCGACCGCCGGAGCGGACGACGACGCTGCCCGAACCGATCGTCTTCTGCGGCTCGAGCCAGTAGCGCTGTCGTTGGAACGGATAGGTCGGCAAGCTCAATCGCTTCCGGCGATAGTCGCGATCGAATCCGCGCCACGACACTTCGCCGCCCAACGTGTGTAGCTGCGCGAGCGAACCGAGCAGGGTTGGCCAATCGGGCTGACCCCGTTTCAGCGATGGGAGCCACGCGGCAGCGTGTTTGGTCGGGGAATCGGCTCGTTCCGCTAAGCAGCGTTTTCCCATCGCAAGCAAAATCGGCGTCGGCCCGACTTCCAAAAATACATCGCAACCCAGCTCGTCGAGCGACTGCATGCCCTCGGCAAAGCGGACCGCCTCGTGCGAGTGCGCACGCCAGTAGCTGCCGTCGAGCCGTTCGTTCGCTCCCAACGGCCGACCCGTGAGGTTCGAGACGATCGACAACCGCGGAGTCTGGGTAACGATGCCGTCGGCGTACTGGGCAAGCGAGTTGAGAATCGGGTCGAGATGGGCCGAGTGGAACGCATGCGAGACGACAAGACGCTGAGCGCCGACGCCGTTGGCAGTGCAGCGCGCCAGAAGTTCATCGATAGCGGACAGGTCGCCCGAGACAACGGTGTTTGAAGGCCCATTGACGGCGGCGATGCTGAGTTGTCCGCCGAACGGTTCGAGCAAACGCCGGGCCGCGCGTTCATCGACGAACAACGCCGCCATGCCGCCCGTCTGCGGCAACGATTGCATCAGCCGGGCACGTTCGGCAATCAATCGCAAGCCGTCTTCCAGAGAAATCGCTCCGGCAATGCAGGCTGCTGCGTATTCGCCGACGCTGTGCCCCAACACGGCCGTGGGTTGCACGCCCCACGATCTCCACAACTCGGCCAGCGCATATTCGACGGCGAAGAGCGCCGGTTGTGTGAACGCGGTTTGATGGACCCGCTCGGCCTGAGCGGCTTCGCCATACAGCACTTCGCACAGCGAAGCGTCGAGCTTCGGCCGTAAAATCTCATCGCACGTTTGCAGGATGCGGCGAAACGTAGGTTGCGTTTCGAACAATTGCCGGCCCATGCCGATGTATTGCGAACCTTGGCCCGTGAAGAGGAAAGCAACCTTCGGACGGACGCCGCGGCGGGCGGTCCCACGCGCGCCGACGATACTTTCGCCGGCGGCCAAGCGTTGCAGTTGCGTCGCGAGGTCGACCGTGGTCTCGACGACGAAGGCTGCTCGTTCGCCGCCGTAATGCGACCGACCCGTGTTGAGTGTATAGCAAACGTCGGCGACGTCGAGCGTCGGTCGCGCGGCAAAATGTTCTGCCAGTTGCCGTGCAGCGGCACGCAAACCTTCTTCGTTTGGAGCCGAAACGACGGCCGTGTGTTGCGGACGTTCGAGAGGAAGCGGCATTTCGACCGCCGGCGGCCGGGCCTCTTCGACGATGACATGCGCGTTCGTGCCGCCGAAGCCGAAACCGCTGACACCGGCAATGCGCCGGCCCGGCACGTCGCGCCAAGCCCCGGTCTCGCACGGCACGTGCAGCGGTGAGCCGCCGTGAGGAATGTTGGGGTTAAGAGTTTCGAAGTTCGGTTGGGGCGGAATCACGCCGTGCTCGAACATCAGCACCACTTTAATAAGCGCGGCGACGCCCGATGCGGTCTCGGTATGACCGATGTTCGCTTTGACCGAGCCGACGTAAATCGGCGGCCGGGCCGAGTCGCGGCCGGCAACGACTCCTTGCAGCGCGGAGAACTCGATTGGATCGCCGAGCGGCGTGCCCGTGCCGTGCGCTTCGAAATAGGTTAGGTCGTCGGGCACCACACCGGCCTGAGCGAGAGCCGTGCGGATGCAGAGCTGTTGGCTGGGGCCGTTCGGGGCGGTCATGCCCGAGGTGCGACCGTCTTGATTCACCGCCGTCCCTCGAATGACGGCCAACACACGATCGCCGTCGCGTACGGCGTCGTTCAATCGCTTCAATACGACGACGCCGCACCCTTCGCCTCGAACGTAGCCGTTGGCTCCGGCATCGAACGGCCGACAGCGACCGTCGGGCGACAGCATTCGCGCTTTGGAAAACGCAATCGTCGTCTCGGGCGAGAGAATGACGTTCACTCCGCCGGCGAGTGCCATGTCGCAATCTCGCTGGCGCAAACTCTGCACGGCGTAATGCAAAGCCACGAGAGCCGAGGAACACGCGGTATCGATCGACAAGCTCGGCCCGCGAAAGTCGAAGAGATACGAAATGCGGTTGGCGGCAATGCTCAGGGCGTTGCCGGTGCCGCAGTAGGCGTCGATGTATTGCAGATAGTCTTCGTAGCCGCGATACATTTGCGAGTAGTCGGAACCGCCGATGCCGATGAACACCCCGGTGCGACTTCCGGCGGCGCGGTCGGCGGCAATGCCCGCATGTTCCAAGGCGTTCGACGACACTTCGAGCAGCAATCGTTGCTGCGGATCCATGCGCGAGGCTTCGCGCGGCGTGATCCCGAAGAACCCGGCGTCGAACTGGTCGATCTCCGCCAGCATGCCGCAGCGGCGCGTCACCATCTTTCCGGGGGCGTCGTAGTCGGCGTCGTGAAAGGCATCCACGTTCCAGCGGTCGGCGGGAATCTCGATCACCCCTTCGCCGGCGGCGGCAATCATGCTCCAGTACGAGTCTAAATTGGGCGCACCGGGAAAACGACAACCCATGCCGACGATGGCAATTGGCTCGGCCGGAGCCGACGCGGCAACGGTGCAGCCCTGGTCGGCCGGGTCGCCCGCCAAGTAGTGAGCCAACGATTCAACGGGTGGGTCGTCCCAGGCCAGCGTGGGCGAAAGCGATTGACCGAGCCACGGTTCCAAATCGGAAACGAGCGACACCATGTGGACCGAGTCGAGCCCGAGTTGAGCGAAGGGGCGGCGAACGTCGAAGTCGCGCGCCGGCACGTTCATCCGCTGGGCAAGATGGTTTACGAGCCACGCGGTGATTTCGTCCGCCGTGCGATGGACTGCGTGCGACGGCGTATCCGACTTCGTTTCACTCGCAGCAGAAGGCGCGTGTCCATTCGCGGCGATTTCCGCTTCGGTTCCATGCGAACCGGGAGCGGCCGGTTGCTCGCCCGACTGCCACCTCGCTACGACGTCGTCCAGAGCGTCGTCTAAGAACCCCAGCTTGCAGGCCTGACGCTGAGTTTTTCCGCTCGATGTTTTCGGAAGGCGATTCGGCTTGAGCAACACCACGGCGTCGAGCTGCGCCTCGTGCTTTTCGGCGACGGCGGCTCGGACAGCGAAGATGACTTCCAGCGGGTCGCATTCTTGCCGCGGCGCCAACTCTTGCACCAGCACCAACCGTTCGTGGCGACCGACTTCGATGGAAAACGCCGCTCCCGCCCCTCCGGCTACGGCCGCATGCGACTGCTCGACCGTGCTTTCGATATCCTGCGGATAGTAATTCTGACCGCGGATGATGATGAGATCTTTCATCCGTCCGGTAACAAACAACCTTCCCTCCAGGAGGAATCCGAGATCGCCGGTGCGGAGGAACGGACCGCGATCGTCGTCGAGTACGGCGGCAAAGCTTTCGCGGTTTTCTTCCGGACGATTCCAATAGCCGCGGGTGAGGCTAGGGCCGGTGATCCAGATTTCGCCCAGCATGCGGTCGGCGCACGGGCGGCGCGTGTCGGGGTCGACGATCAGCAATTCATCGTCCGGTCCGGCGACGCCGCAATCGGCAATCACCACCGTCGCAGCATCGTTGTCGCCGACGCTCGCTTCACGGAATTCGATCCGGCGAACGCGCAGGGCCGCGGCATCAATCGCGAGAAAGTGCGGCGAATCGCCGAATTGCTGCGCCGTCGCGGCCGCTACGTATTCGGCCAATCCGTAACAGGGGGCGAACGTCGTGCGGCCGAAGCCGTGCGGTTCGAAGACGGCGAGAAAATCGCCGTAGGTAACCGCGCGAACCGGTTCGGCACCGCAATACGCAGTTTGCCATGTGCTCAAGTCGAGAGTGGCCCGATCTTCGGTGCGAATGCGATCGGCACAAAGTTGATAAGCGAAGTTCGGCCCGCCGCTGAGCGTGGCCTTGTAGCGCGTGATGGCCTGGAGCCACCGCAAAGGTCGCTGCAAAAATTGCGCGGGGGAAAGAACGACCGCGGGGAAGCCGACGTACAAGGCGAACAGCAACGACGTCAGTCCCATGTCGTGATACAGGGGCAACCACTGCACCGAGCAACTCTCGCGCGTCTGTCGAACCGACTGTTGCACGCGCTGCAGATTGCAAACCAAGTTGCGATGACTGACCATAACGCCGCGTGCGGCCCGAGTGCTGCCCGAGGTGTACTGCAAGTAGGCGATCGATTCGGCGTTGCTCGGCGGAGCAAACGCGTCGTCGACTGGAAAATCAATTGTCGCGAAATCGATCCAGGCAACGGTCGGCGCCGCGGGGTCGGTGGTCCACAATCGCCGCATCTTTTCGAAGACCACGCCGCTGCCGACGACGAACTTCGCCTCGCAATCGCGGGCAATGTCGAGCGTCGACTCCAGATGCTTGGCGTTGGTCGGCAGCTTCACCGGAACGGCGATCGCGCCGGCGTAAAGCGTGCCGAAGAACGTGGTTAGAAATTCGAGTGCATCGGGAAGCGCCAATAGCACGCGCTCGCCGCGGGCGGCCGCCTTCGTTAAGGCAGTTGCAACGGCACGGGCCTGCCGGTCGAGTTCGTCGTAAGTCAGATTTCGTTCGACCGTCTCACCGTCGACCAACAGCGTAAAGGCCCGGCGATCCCCTGCCGTCGCCGCTCGTCGTTGCAAAAGCTCGACAAGCGTTATTCCAGACCAAGCCTTCGATTCCGAACCTGCCATGAATTCAACCCTATGACGGCGAGACCGACGTAAGCAGCGGCCGGGGGAGAATCGCGGGATCTCTACGCTGTCACTCCCGAAAACTCCGTAATTGTACCAGAGCAAGGAGTTGCAAGAATCGATGCCGAGCTCTTTCGCGAGTAAAATCGCCGTTTCCCGGCAACCTTGCGAGACCTCTTTGTGGGCCTGATTCAGTCGATTTGTCTGCTGCTCCGAGCACTTCTGAATCCTCGGTTCAGCTTGCCGGTCGTGATGCTCCGTCGCGCCGCGTGACCGGCGTTCGCCGCGCAAACGCGATCTCGCAGCGGGACGACGCTGCGACTGCGCGCTGAGCAGCAGTTCCAGCCGCACGCGGCATTCCATTTTCAAAGAACCACGGTGTTCGCGCACGTGAACGCCTCGGAGACTACGCCGTTTTCCCGAAATTCACCCCAAAACCGCTGAACAGGCGTCAAGCGAAAAGTCGGTGGATCAGCGCAGAGCAGCAGTTCCAGCTGCAAACGGCAATCAATTTCCAAAGAACCACGACGTTCGCTCAACCGAACGCCACGAAAACGTCGCCGTTTTCCCGAAATCCACCGCAAAACCGCTGAACAGGCGTCAAGCGAAAAGTCGGTGGATCAGCGCAGCCGTCGATACCCAGACGACGACCAGGAGTAGGACCGACCCCACGAAGGCCGGAGCAGCGGTCGAATTCGGAAACCAACCGATCAGGGCAGCCGCCGACAAGGCCTCCACGAACATCGGTCCGACGACGACGAAGGAAATTCGCGACTGGTTGACCTGGGAGTAACGGCGGAAGTCCGCGGCCCGAACATAGAGCATCAACGGGTAATGGACCAGTTGTACGAACCAAATGATGCCGACCATCAGCAGCGTGGCAACGAAATGGATCGACAGGATTTCCAACTCGTTCATCGACAATCTCTTTGTTCAATATCGCGAGAGATCAGCGGCGAGCTAGTGTTTGAGCGAAGGCTGCCAAGTGCTGCATGCCGTCACAAAAGGCGGCGTACTTCATTTCTTTTCTCAGCGATTCATGCAAAGCTCGTCCGCCGACCACGATCGCGACGTCCGCGCCAAACTCGTCGTAGAAGTTGAGGTAGTCGCGGAGAAAACCGGCCTCGTCCGCCAGATAGGAACAACTAAGCCAGAACAGCCGCGGCTGCTGCTGTTGAATCGCCTTCCCGAATGCGGCGAACGGTAGGTTGTTGCCCAGCGAGACGGCGTTCCAGCCGGAGTCGCGGAGCACGAGTTCGGCCATTTGCGTGGGCAAGTCGAAATAATCTCCTGCAATGGCCCCGCCGAGAGCTTGCGGAGCGTCGGTGGGCGGCAAGCGTACGAGCGAGCGTAAGCCGTCCATCAGTAGTTCGGCAATTCGGCATCCGCGCCGTTCTTGGAAGATCTCGACTTCGCCGCACTCCCAGCCGCGACCGATGATTTCAAAGGCCCCGCCAATGACCCGATCACAGAGCACGGCCGTGTCATGCTCGGCTAGGTACAGATCAAGAAGGAGGCGGCGCGATTGTTCTTCATCGCCGGCGATGAGAGCGCCGGCAAGTTGCAATCCCGCACGTTCGAGGACTCGTTCGCCCTTGCCGACGTTGGCCGGCATCCCCAGCAACTCCGGTCGCGCCAGAACCCGACCCGAACTTTTCAGAAACTCGACCAGCGGCGACAGGTGAATCCGTCGATGTCCGCCAGGCGTGTTGTCGACGGGAATCACCCCTTTATCGCACCAGCGTTTCACGGTGGTTTCGCCGATCCCGAGCGCGCGAGCAACCTGCCGGGGAGTGAAGGAATCTTGCATGACTATCACCAAGTGGACGAAATGGGCGAATTTATGATCTGTCTGGAATCTGGTATCGGCTGCATTCTAAGCGGAATATCATGGCAATAAACCGCTTAAATCTAAGGTTATGGTAGTAAGCGACTTACGGACAGGCAAGTTTAACTAGGACGATTTGGACGAATTTTCCATTGACCTATCGGTCGATATCCCTAAGATGAAGTGAACGATTTGACCGAATTTCAATCGCTCGGCTGCGTGAGAACTCCAGGCCGCTTGGCTGGCTCACGGAGGAGTGAACGGTCACGGTCCTGATTTAAAGGAATTTACTGATGGTAACTGCTTCGAAAGCCCTGGTGCTGACGGCTCTGATGGCGGTGACGTCCGCGGCCTGGGCCGCTGCCCCCGCGGCGAAAAAGGACATCGTGGACACGGCAGTCGGCGCCGGATCTTTCAAAACCCTGGTGGCCGCCGTTCAGGCGGGCGGCTTGGTTGAGGCCCTGAAGGGCGAGGGGCCTTTTACCGTTTTTGCGCCGACGGATGAGGCATTTGCCAAGCTCCCGGCCGGTACGGTCGAAACGCTGTTGAAGCCTGAGAATCACGACAAGCTCGTCGCGATCCTCAAGTATCACGTGGTCGCCGGTCAGGTGACGTCGGATCAGGTCGTCAAGCTCACCGAAGCAACGACCCTCCAAGGCCAGAAAGTCACCGTCTCTACCTGCGGCGGTGTGAAGATCAACGGTGCAAACGTCGTGAAGGCCGACATCCTCACCACCAACGGGATAATCCACGTCGTTGATGCGGTATTGCTGCCCAAGTAGTAGAGAGAACTCGCACGGAGCCGGGGGCTCGCCCGGCTCCGTGATTGCTAACCGGCGAATTTTGGCTGTTCATGTTTTCGATCGGATCAAGACCATGCTGACGCTTTCACCCCCAGCCCCTCACTCCGACGTCACTCATCGATCTAAAGCCGTTCCTCGTAAGTCGCTTGTTGCGGCAGCGAGCCAAGAACGAGCCCGAGTCGCGCTGCATTGCGAAACGAAGTTCATCGATAGTGCACAATTCCGCGATGCTAAGTCGGCGAGCCGAATGAATGAGCTCGTCGAGCAATTGGAACGGTCGGCCGGCCGGCAGGTCACCAATTCTTATGCGGGTTTAAATCAGACCATTAAGGTCTGTGCGCGAGGAGTCACGAGCCTGCTGACTCTCGTCGAGGAACGAGATTTCTTCCTGTGTCTGAACTACTTGAAGTGGCGAGTGAACGTCCTGCGCACCAAGATCAATCCGGCAGAAAATCAGGAATTGCTGCTGACGGACATTGAGCAGCTGCATCGACAAACCCTGGTCGTTCGCGACCACATTCTTAGCGCCAACTTGCGCCTAGTAATGTCTATCGCAAAAGCCCAGTGCGACGGCCTCTTGACTTTCGATGAACTCTTCAGCGAAGGCGTGCCGGTCTTGTTACGGGCCATCGACAAATTCGACGTCGAACGGGGCTTTCGCTTCAGCACCTACGCCTATACGGCCGTCCTCCGCAGCTTTCACAAAGCGAAAGCCGACGCGGCGAAACGACACCGACGTCAAAAGTCATCGGTGGACAACTCGACATTAGATCTGGCTGAAGATCGTGCGAGCGAGACCAATGAATTGCCGGTATCGACCGTGCCGCTCGTGCGCGAATTACTGGAACTCCTACCTCCTCGTGAGAGCAAGATTGTTCAAGCCCGGTTCGGCTTGCTCGACGACCAATCGCCTTGCACGCTTGAAGAGATCGGCGACCTCCACGGAGTGTCGAAGGAGCGTGCCCGGCAACTCCTGGCCAGAGCAATGATTTCCTTGAGAACGCTGATTGAAGAGTCGCAATTCTCGGACTTGATGGATTTCAACGAAGAGTTGCCGGATGCCTAAAGTTCAAGCTCCCGCTCAGCGGCGTTTCCATGCCCGTTAGGTGTTAGTCGACGCATTCCCCGCATTCCACAAATCAATCACCCTTACGGAGTCATCCTCCCTTATGAACGGCATCACGAAAGCCAAGCTCTTGATTCTCTTAGCGGCCGGATCGTCCTTCTTGTTTTCGATCTATCTGTGGTTCCTGGTGAATAAGGAACAAGGATTGTTCGTCGGCCTCTGGGTCCCCTCGATCCTTGCCTTCGGCACGTTATTAACGAACGGTGTGGGGAGGCGTCATGAATAATTGGATTATTTTCCTCGTGGGCTGCTACGCGACCCTGTTGTGCGCGGTCGCTACGGGGATCTTGCTCTACGCAGTCAAGACCGACCGCCAGGACTGAGAATTGTCTCGTTTCACTTTGTTGCCCCTGACGACCAGATCGGGACAACTCATCCAAACCAGGAGAACGCAGGGATGCTGATTCTTTCACGAAAGAGCGGTGAGCGAATCCGAATTGCGGAGGACGTCGAGATCGTCGTCCAGTCGATCCAGGGTTCTCGCGTCCTCATCGGTATCGACGCCCCGCGGACTACGAGAGTGTTGCGCGGAGAACTAGAGTCTGATCGTCCGGCGGCATCAAATCTACAGATTCACTCAATAGACGACGATGATTGCCCGCATTTTTTACCGCACTTACCTCGGTAATTGAAAACACAAACCAGCTCGGCCGCCTTTCGATGATCACAACAACTCACACCTGGATGCATGCAACGCTCATTTTTGCAGCTATCTACAATCTTGCGTGGGGCTCGTTCGTAATTGTGTTTCCGCTGCTGCCGTTCCAATTGGCCGGCTTGGCGGAGCCCAATTACCCACAGATCTGGCAATGCTTCGGCATGATCGTGGGCGTGTACGGAATCGGCTATGCGATTGCCGCCGCCAATCCGTTACGACACTGGCCCATCGTACTCGTCGGACTCCTCGGCAAGTTATTCGGCCCGCTCGGTTTTCTCTTTTATGCGATCCGCGGCGAGTTGCCTTGGATCGCCGGTTGGACCATCGTCACGAACGATTTGGCGTGGTGGATTCCCTTTGGACTGATTTTGCACGCAGCTTATCGCGCAGCGATTGCGAATCCTGCGGCTGCGTTTGCTCCACCGATGCCGATGCCGCGCTGATGCAATTATGCGATTCGACAATATTATTTCAAATCACGGGAGATGCTTTCGGTGACAGCAACTTTGGCCTTAACCAACCGTCATAACGGTTCCCATCGCCAGGACCAATCGGACTCGGCTCGCTCTTTGCAGCCGAGCATCGCTCCCGCCGCACCGAACAAGGAAGTTGATCTCAGTGCGATCGAAGCCGCGGTGCGGACCATCCTCAAAGCCGTCGGCGAGGACCCGGACCGAGCCGGTTTGCTGGAAACTCCGCGTCGTGTTGCCAAGATGTACGCCGAAATGTTCTCCGGGTTGAAAGTCGATCCGGCGCGACATCTGAGAGTGACGTTCCCCGAGACTTATAACGAAATGGTTTTGGTTCGCGACATCACGTTCACAAGTATGTGCGAGCATCATTTGCTGCCGTTCAGCGGGGTAGCGCATGTGGCCTATATTCCCAACGGACGCGTGACCGGTTTGAGCAAACTAGCACGTGTGGTGGAAGAAGTCGCGCGGCGGCCCCAAGTCCAAGAGCGCATGACGCAGACCATCGCCGATCTCATGGAAAGTGAGTTGGAGTCATCGGGCGTGGCCGTAGTCGTTAACGCGGAGCATTCCTGTATGTCGATTCGCGGCGTCCGTAAGCCCGGGAGTTCGACCGTCACAAGTGCTCTGCGCGGCGTCTTTAAATCGAATCTTTCCAGTCGGGCGGAAGTTTTGGCCCTCATCAATCAGAAAGGCTGAGGTGCCGATGATCATTCAGAAAGAGTACAAGTTTTACGCGGCGCATCGTAACGAAGAACTGACCGACAAGTGTCGCAATCTACACGGCCATCGTTACGGCGTCCGATGTTTCTTCGAAGTGGAACGCACCGCCTCCTACTCGACGTTGTTCGGGGATTTCGACGGCCGCATCGAACCGTTCCTCAAGGCCGAGTATGACCACGGCATGTTGATCAATGTGCATGACTCCTTGTACGAGTCGCTCTGTGATCACATGCGTCGGACCGGAGAGACGCTTAAGCTGAAGACTTTTGATCGACCGACCAGCGTCGAAAATCTGGCTCATCAGCTCTTCACGGAGATCACGGAGATGGGCTTCCGCCTGAGTCGATTGGAAATTCGAGAAACGGATACCTCGGTCGTCGAATACACGCGCGAGGATTGGGTAACCGACAATCGGCACTTTGCGCGATGCGAAAGTCAAAACCTTTCGGCAACGGCACTGCCGACAAATCCATGAAGACTCCGAACAGCCTCGCGGACCGCTGAGTGATCTTCCTTCCGGTAGTTCTCAACGATCCGCGGCACGACAACGGGTTCGATACTGGGAGGTTTTCTTCGGCAATGATTCCACTTACAGCGATGCAGCAATCCAAAGGCGAATCCAGATACGATCGGCACGGCACGACGGGGTCACCCGCTCGGTGCGCGCAGTTCGTCAAGGAATGCAGAATCAAAGCCGGCCCGGAAGTCGTCTTTCAATTTCACGAAAGCCCCGATGCTCTCCGGCATTTGATCCCGCCCTGGGAGAAGATGGAAGTAGTTGAATCGAGCGGCTCCTTGCGGCCCGGTAGCAAAGTCGTCTTGCGCGGACGTGTTGGGTTATTGGCGATCCAGTGGGTTGCCATCCATACCGAATACGAACCGCCCCACTTATTCGCCGACCGTCAGGAATCGGGGCCGTTCGCTTGGTGGTATCATCGCCATCGATTTCTCGATGACAGCCGAGGGGGGACCGTCTTACGGGATGAGGTTGATTATCAGGCCCCCCTGGGAATTATCGGCCGCCTATTCGGCGGTTGGCTGATCCGCCGCAAGCTCGAGCGAATGTTTGCCTATCGCCACGAGACGACCCGTCGAATGATTGAATCTGGCGAGTGGATTCCAAGGCCGCTCAAAACCCAGCAGACAATCGTCGAAAGAGTCCGATGAAGCCTGACGTGCTAATTGTCGGTGCCGGTCTGGCAGGATTGTGTTGCGCCCGGAAGCTTCATCAGCAGGGTGTTAGTTTCTTAATTCTCGAAGCATCCGACGGCGTCGGCGGACGAATTCGCACCGATCTAATTGAGGGATTTCGCGTCGACCGAGGTTTTCAAGTTTTTCTAACCAGCTACCCCGAGGCAAAACAGGTTCTCGACTACGAGTCGCTCGAACTAAGGCCGTTTCTCCCCGGTGCGCTGGTACGCCATGGGGGCGCGTTTAATCAATTGACCGACCCGTGGCGCAGGCCGCTCGCCGCACTTGGGTCGCTGTTTTCCCCGATCGGTAGTTTTGTGGACAAGTTGCAGACGGCCCGCCTGCGCTCCCATTCGCTCAAAGGCACCAGCGAGGAACGATTCCGCGACCCCGAAACTACGACCATCGAGGCACTGAAAAACGCCGGCTTCTCAGCGTCGATGATCGATCGCTTTTTTCGACCGTTCTTGGGCGGAATCTTCCTCGATCCGGAGTTGCAGACGTCCAGTCGGATGTTTCACTTTGTCTTTCGCATGTTCTCGTTGGGCAGCGCCTGCCTGCCGACTGAGGGCATGGAAGCCATTCCGCGCCAGCTAGCCGCGGGTTTGCCGTCGGACAGCGTACGTTTCGGAGCTAAGGTCGTACGAGTTCAGCCCGGTTTGGTGATGCTCGAGAGCGGCGAGGAACTCAGAGCCGGGGCCGTGGTCTTGGCAGTGGACGGTACTGGAGCAGCGCAGTTGCTCGGTGATGTCATGCCGTCTGCCGGACAGAGCGTCACCTGCCTCTACTTCGTCGCGCGGCGTTCACCCGTCGAACAGCCCGTTCTCGTGCTCAACGGGGAAGGTCGCGGCCCGGTCAACAACCTCTGCGTGCCCACCGTCGTCGCGCCTTCCTACGGCCCGAGTGACGAAAGCCTCGTTTCAGTAACCGTCCTTGGTATCCCCAGAGACGAGGAACTACTCCAGACCGAGGTGCGCAAACAACTGCGGGACTGGTTCGGCCTTGCCGCCGACGACTGGCGTCACCTGCGGACCTACCGTATTCCTTATGCCCTGCCGAATCAGGTTCCGCCTGCGCTTGCCGTACCTGAGCGTTCGGTCCGTCGGCAGTCCGGCTTGTACGTTTGCGGCGATCACCTAGACAATGCCTCGATCCAAGGTGCGATGGTCTCCGGCCGACGGGCGGCGGCGGCCGTTTGGGAAGACATCTCATGAGGGGACACGATCACGAACGCCATATGCGCCGGGCCATCGCACTGACGGCCCACGTCCCCGATCGACCGTTCGCTACGGTAATTGTTGACGGTGTGACGGACCGGATCCTGGCCGAGGGTTGGAACAAGTCGGACTACAACCCCATATTACACGGGGAGATCGACGCGATTAACTCGCTCGTAGCATCCTTAGCGCAAATCGAGGACCGTCGACTTGTCCTGTACTCAACGGCCGAACCGTGCCCGATGTGCCAGGGAGCCATTCTCTGGACGGGGATCGAAACGGTTGTTTTTGGTACGTCGATCCGATTCCTGTCTGACCTGGGTTGGCGGCAGATTGAAATTCCCGCCGATGAAGTTGCCCGCCGTAGTTCGGGCCTGCGGTGCAACGTCGTGGGCGGCGTCTTAGAAACGGAATGCAATCGCCTCTTTCGCCCCAAGCGTTCGCTCGATCAACCAAGGTGACCGCGCGACGCCGAACCAACAATCCAAGCTTCCTCCTTTCGCAGTCCTTCTCCCAGGGACGAATTATGTCGCCCGCCGCCACGTCATCTCCGTCCGAAGCTGTCGCTTCCGTGCCTGATGCCGCAGGGCGATTCGGTTCATTCGGCGGTCGTTATGTCCCTGAGACGCTGACCCAAGCACTCGTACAACTGACGGCCGAGTACGAGGCCGCACGGCGCGATCCCAAGTTCGCGGCCGAGTTGGAATATCTGCTCAAGGACTATGTCGGCCGACCGAACCCGCTCTACTTCGCGGAACGGCTGACGAAGCAATGCGGCGGGGCCAAGATCTATCTCAAACGCGAAGATCTGAACCATACCGGCGCGCACAAGATCAACAACACGCTCGGCCAGACGCTGCTCACGTTGCGGATGGGGAAGAAGCGGGTCATTGCCGAGACCGGGGCCGGCCAGCACGGCGTTGCCACGGCCAACGCCTGTGCCCGTTTTGGGCTGGAGTGCGTCGTCTACATGGGCGAGGAAGATATTCGCCGCCAAAAGCTCAACGTCTTCATTATGAAGATGCTCGGCGCGGAGGTGCGGCCCGTGACGACCGGCTCGCGGACGCTCCGCGATGCGATTAACGAAGCGATGCGCGATTGGATGGCGTCGGTGCAAACGACGCACTACATCATCGGTTCGGTCGTCGGCCCGCATCCATTCCCGATGATCGTGCGAGATTTTCAATCGGTCATCGGCCGCGAGACGATCGAGCAATCGCAGGCCCAGTTCGGGCGGCTGCCGAACGTCGTCGTCGCCTGTGTCGGCGGCGGCAGCAACGCGGCCGGCATGTTCTATCCGTTCGTCGAACACAAAGCGGTCGAGCTCGTCGGTGTGGAAGCCGGCGGGCGCAGCCCGAAGGCGGGCGATCACGCGGCCCCGCTCTCGCACGGTTCGCCGGGCGTGCTGCATGGTAGTTTTAGTTACGTCATGCAAGACGAAGACGGTCAGACGTCAGACGTCCACAGCCTGTCGGCCGGCCTGGACTATCCGGGCGTCGGGCCCGAGCATAGTTATTGGAAGGACATGGGCCGCGTCCGTTACACCTACTGCGAAGACGGCGAGGCCCTGACGGCGTTTGATGCGATGGCCCGCAGCGAAGGCATTCTTCCCGCGCTGGAAAGCTCGCACGCGATTGCGAAGGCGATGGAGATCGCCTCGAAGCGCGGGAAGGATGAGATCGTCGTTGCTTGTCTCTCGGGCCGCGGCGACAAGGATGCCTTCGAGGTGGCTCGGTTGAAGGGGATGTCGTTGGAATAATCCGTTTACCGATCCTGTCCCTACTGCGGTGCTGTGCGTCACGACCTTCTGGACTTTTGTGCGCGAGTTCTCGCCACTTTAGCCCATGCCCGTCTCAGCTGGGGAGACCTGAGCCGTGGTTTCTCCGCGAGCTCGGCGTTTTAGCGCCGCTGTTTACCTCGAATTTCCCAAGCCGCGCGTACTCCGACCACGGACGGCTCGCGTTTTCACCCGGCCAAGCTCAGTTGAGGCACACAGTAGGCCGCACCTAAACCACCGCGCCACCTCTCGACTCTACTGACACACTGCACGGCTGATTCGCAAAAGCCTGTCCAAGCCGGGAGGATGCTTACCGTTGCTGATTGGAGTCGTCTGGGGCGTCGCCCGGGCAATCGCCTCATCACGTTGAGGGAAGGAGCTTAGCATGACCTGGGTTCCAGAGGGGAGTTCTGCGCGGCGCCAGTGCCTACGACTGCAAACAGTCGCTTCGGTCCTAAAATCCGGTCGTCGACGACGATGGAATCGAACTCAGGGCGGCACAAAATGCTAAAAATTCGTTCCCAGGGGGGACGCGTAGCTAAAATGGCGAGAGTTTGGAGCACGGATCGGTTCCAGGCTCAAGCCCTCTGGGAAATGTCGGATAACGTAGATTCTGCACCATGAAATCTCACTTCGACTCCGAATATCCATCTGTCGAACACCTGCGAGCGAGAGCCAAGTCGCGGATGCCGGGTTTCGCCTACGATTATCTCACGGCCGGATGTTTTTCGGAGATCAACTTGGCGCTGAACAATAGCGACATTCGCAAAGTTCAGCTCAAACCTTGGTATCTGCGCGATTTCGAGGGAGCCGATCAAGCAACCGAACTGTTCGGCGAAACTTACGCAGCGCCCTTTGGGGTCGCGCCCGTGGGTTTACAAGGGCTCATGTGGCCGAAAGCATGTGAGTATCTGGCGCAGGCTGCCGTCGACCATAATCTCCCATTCACGCTGTCCACCGTCAGTACCGCCGGCATCGAAGAAATCGGGAAGATAACGGACGGCAAGTTCTGGTTTCAGCTTTACCATCCGGCACAGGATGAAATACGCGACAAACTGCTGGAAAGAGCGTCGGAGGCGGGCTGCCGCACGCTCGTGATTTTGGCGGACACGCCCACCTTTGCTTATCGCCCCAAAGAGATCCGCAACGGCCTCTCGATTCCTCCGCGGATGACGTCTCGAAACATCGTCCAGATGTTCTTGAGTCCCTCTTGGGCGATGGGGCAACTACTCGCCGGCAAGCCTGAGTTTCAAACGATGAAACGCTACATCCCCAAAGGTCTCAACATGAAGCACCTGGGCTTGTTCATGAATAAGACCTTTTCGGGACGACTAACCGAAGCCAAGATCGCGCGGATTCGTGAAAAGTGGCGGGGCAACTTGGTCGTGAAAGGAATCGTCAATCCGGATGACGCCGAAATCGCCGTCAAGCATGGTGTGGATGGACTGATTGTTTCCAATCACGGTGGTCGACAGCTTGATCGCGGACAATCAACCATCGTTCCTTTGTACAAGCTCGTGCCGGAGTTCGGCAGCAAGTTGAAAATGATGATCGACGGTGGCATGTACTCGGGAGCCGACATCGCGGCATGCCTGGCGTGTGGAGCCGACTTTGCGTTCATGGGACGCACTCCCATGTTTGGCGTGTGCGCCCTGGGCAGGTACGGTGGTCATCACACTTTTGAAATGCTCAAGAAGCAGCTGCAGCAGGTGATGGAACAGGTCGGTTGTGCCAGAGTACGTGACTTGCGTGACCATCTGATTCCGGAAAGCGTCCCCATCTGACCATTCGCTTCCGGTGCGCTAGTCCACGTGCGCCGTGAAAGGTTTGTTGTTCCAACGGGTGCGAGTCCCGTCCCGGCAAAGGTCGTCCCGGCCGGGTGCTGCACTATTCGAGCGCCGTTAACACCAAGCAAACTGGCTGACGGCAATTCCCGGCTCGGTTCAGCTAGAATGGCGAGCACTCGCGCACAAAACTCCAGAAGGTCGTGACACATAGCACGGATTGCCGTCAGGCAGTGTCATGTTGAAACCTTTTCGAGA
>CAMCTH010000010.1 GCA_945877965.1 Planctomicrobium piriforme
CGAAAACCTGCTGATGCCGCACTCGGCCGACGTCCTCAACCGCGCGCCGACGATGGTCGGCGCCTCCGGGGCGGTCACGTGCATCTGGGTGTTGTTCGCGTTGCACTTTCCGAATCGAATGATTCTGTTCGGCGGTTTCTTGCCGATGCCGATGTGGTTGTTCGGCTTCTTCAATCTGATTCCCGACCTGTTCGGGTTCCTGTCCGATCTCCGCGGCGAATCGTTGCGGCATACGGCGTTCGAGGCGCATCTCGGCGGGGCGGCGCTGGCGCTGATGTATCAGCGGTTCGGTTGGAACTTCGGTCGCTGGCTGCCGCAAAGCGTGACAATGACGACGCCGAAGTTGCGGCCCGGCGCGCGGCCGAAGCTCAAGCTGCATCAACCGACGACCGACGAGCCGACCGATTTGGAAACGGAAGTCGATCGGATCTTGGAAAAGATCCATGCCTCGGGCAGCGACAGCCTCACGCCCGAAGAGAAGCGGGCGCTGGAAAAGGCGAGCGCAAAGTACCAGAAGCGGCGACAGTAGTTCGCACGCGCCGCGGGTTCGCCCGACCGCTAATTAAAATCTTCCATGATCGACTCATCGTCGAGTGTTTCGGCCCGATCGGCGCGCTCGATCGTCACTCGCGCGTCGGGGAGCGAGTTCAAGAAGATGCGGCCGTACCGCTTCGTTCGCAGGCGCGGGTCAAGGATGACGACGCTGCCGTGATCGCGGGCCGTGCGGATCAAGCGCCCGAACCCTTGTTTCAACTTCAGCACCGCTTCGGGAAGCTGATAGTCCATGAACGGATTGCCGCCGGCCTCGCGAATCGATTCGAGCCGCGCTTCGATCAACGGTCGGTCCGGCACGGCGAACGGCAGCTTGGTGATGATCACGGTTTGCAGGGCGTCGCCCGGCACGTCGACCCCTTGCCAAAAACTGTCGGTCCCAAAGAGGACGCCGCGGGGGTTTTCTTTGAACCGTTCGATCATCGTCGTCCGCGGCGTGCCGTCGGCTTGCGAGTACAAGGCGAGGTCCTGTTCCGCCAGCCACGGCGTCAGGCGGGCGGCCGTCTCGCGGAGGAGTTCGTAGCTGGTGAAGAGCACGAACGCATGGCCGTCGGTCCGCGCGACGTAGCGGCGAATCATGTCGACGATTCGATGTTGATACGCGATCGGCTCGTCGCTCGGATCGGGCATGCCGTCGAGCAGGATGATCTGCGCCTGCTTGCGATAATCGAACGGGCTGCCGAGTTCCAGCGTATCGACCTGCGTCAGGCCGATGCGCGACTTGAAGTGGTCGAACGCATGCGCGTCGGCCGGGTCGCGCTTGCCCGACGGATGCACGCAGAGCGTGGCGCTGGTCATGATGACGCTCGGTACCTGCTGGAACAGGTGCTCGCGCAAAGTCGCGCCGACGTTCAACGGTGCGGCGTTCAGATGCGTGCGCGGGCGGCGGCCCGTCGTCGTTTCGATCCAGTAAACGCCGCCGGCGAGCGTTTGCTTGCACCACGAGTCGACCTCGGTCGCGAGCGTCAGCAGACGGTCGGCGGCCGAGACGAGGTCCTGCCGCTCTTCCGCCTCGTCGACGTTGTCGCCGACCTTACGTAGCGTTTTTGCGAGCTTCGCGAGGGCCGGCGTCAGGCGATTATCGATCGCACCGGGCTCGCGAACTCGACCGTTGCCGCGAGCGGCGCGGTTTCGCCACTCGTCGACCGATTGAAAGAACTCGTCGGCCGTGAAGCGAACGTCGAGCACCTCTTGCTCGGCCTCGGCCGCGCGATACTGCACCAGCAAGCCGCGATTGGTGCGATCGCTGTACAACTTGTTGAGCGTGAACTCGACCTGTCCCGACGAGACGCCGATCCCCAGATGATCGCCGGCCACTTGTTCGAGCGTGTGCGCCTCGTCGAAGATCACGGCGTCGTAGTCGGGCAGGATGCTGGCCCCGCCGATTCGCAGCGACAGATCGCTGAAGAACAACGCGTGATTGACGATCAGCAACTGCGCGTTCATCGCGCGGCGACGGGCCTTGTAGTAAAAGCAATCGTCATACGTCGGGCACTTGCGGCCCATGCAGTTCGTGTGATCGCTGTGGGCTTCGTCCCAGACCTGGGGCAGGGGGCGAAAGTCGAGATCACTCAGCGAGCCGTCGTTCGTCGCTTGCGACCAAGAGCTGATCGCGCGCATCTGATCGAACTCGCGATCGTCTTGGAACAGTGAACCGGCGCGCTTGATCGCGTTTTGTAGTCGCCGCAAACTCAGATAGTTGCTGCGTCCCTTGACCAGCACGGCCGAGAATTCGAGCGGGATCACCGCGTTCAAGAACGGAATGTCTTTGTAGATCAGCTGCTCTTGCAGACTGATGGTGTGCGTGCTGATGACGATGCGGCGACGTTTCGGTTCGCCTTCTTCGTCGGTCCCGCTCGGCGGCGGATCTTGTGCGACTTTGAGAATCGCCGGGACCAGATAGGCAAAACTCTTGCCAACGCCGGTGCCTGCTTCGACCGCCAAGTGCTTGCCGCCGAGCAGCGCCCGTTCCGCCGCCTCGGCCATCGCCAACTGCTGCGGGCGATGTTCGTAGTGCTGCAGCCGCGCCGCAATGCGCCCTTCGGGACCGAGAATGGAGGAGGCGGTTAACAAAGGGGGAAGGCGGAGGGGGGAAGGGGGATGGCAAACGGATCGAACGAATGCGCGATGCCGATTCGGTGTGGGCGACGATCCTTCCGCCCTCCACCTTCCGCCTTCCCCCTTCGCTAACGCGGTTTAAGCGGCGCGATCGTGCCGTCTTCGGGGCTGCTGGCGGTGGCGTATAGTTTGCGCGGGATGCGACCGGCGAGGAACGCGGCTCGGCCGGCTTCGGTTCCGAGTCGCATCGCCGTCGCCATGCGGCGCGGATCGCGCGCATGGGCGATGCCCGTGTTGAGCAAAATGCCGTCGACGCCGAGCTCCATCGCGAACGTCACGTCGCTCGCGGTGCCGACGCCCGCATCGACGATCACCGGATACTCGGGGTCGCCGTCCTTGAGATACTCCAAGCAGATGCGAATGTTGTTCGGGTTGAGCACCCCTTGGCCCGAGCCGATCGGGCTGCCGGCCGGCATCACGCTGACGGCTCCCGCTTCCTTCAAACGCTTGGCCGTGATCGGATCGTCGGTCGTGTAGCAGAGGACCTGAAAGCCCTCGGCGACCAACCGCTCGGTCGCTTGCAACGTCGCGATCGGGTCGGGGAGCAGCGTTTTGGTATCGCCCAGGACTTCGAGCTTCACCCAGTCGGCGCCGGGGTTTTCCAGGCCCAGCAGAATCTCGCGACCGAGTCGCGCGACGCGGACCGCATCGTCGGCGGTGAAGCAGCCCGCCGTGTTCGGCAGCAACGTGTAACGGCGTGTGTTGATGAAGTCGAGGATGTTCCGACCCTGCGCGTCGATCAACCGTTCGCGACGGATGGCGACGGTGATGCAGTCGGTCCCCGACAGATCGAGACACTCGGCCATCACATCGTAGCCGGAGTACTTGCCGGTGCCGACGATCAACCGACTGGCGAGCAAGTGCGTGCCGATGCGGAGCGGCGCTTGCGCGAGTTCACACGTTTCCGCAAGCGGCGGCACGGGGACATTCGAAGCGGGAACGTTCAACGTAGTTATCCTCCTCCGACGAGCGTGACGATCTCCAAGCGATCGCCGTCGCACAACACGCGCTCGGCGTGACGCGTGCGCGGCACCAACTCCAGGTTCACTTCGACCGCCACGTGCCGCGGCTCCAGGCCGAGCTCGACCAGCAGCGCGGCGACGGTCGTGCCGGCCGCGGCTTGTCGATCTTGCCCGTTGCAAGAGAAACGACACGCCGCCGCCGACGATTCGGCGGCGGCGTTGGAGGTGAAACCGGTCGAAGGTGTTTGCGCCGACGTCATGCTTAACGAATGACCGCTTGGCGGAACGGACCGACGAACACCGGCTTGAACTCGGACGGAATGGCGGTGCCCGGGCTGTTGTTCAACACGCCGCGGTTAAACGGCATGGCATAGCAGGCGACCATTCCGCTCGACGCTTCGGCGACGTAGATGACCGATTGGGCATACTGGCTCGGGCCGCCCGGTCCGCGCACTTGCATCTGACCGGTCACCATCATGAACTTCGGGCTCTTCGCCAGGTCGACCTTGAGGTCGGCCTGCACGTTGTGCGAGTAGGTGAGGCCGATGTTGCCGCGGAGCGGATTGATGACCGCCGCTTGCAAGTTGCCGGTGGTGAAGTCGAGGAAGAAGATCGCTTCGATTTCGCCGTCCATCGCGCCGGTGGCGATGGCGAAGTTGTCGTGACGGTCGGTGGCGACGGCGTGCAGCGGCGCGTGCGGCAAGTAGCTGCCGACGGCGAGACCGACGACCAGGCCGAGGCTCAGCCAACCATATTTTGCCTGCGAAGACGTGTGCGACATGAAGGGGTTCCTTTCCGAGCGGATCGGGATGCAGAAGGGGTATCGGTATGGTACCGCTTGCCGACGACCGTGAACAGCGTCGGCCGCCGGCTCGGCGTCGCCTAATTCGGTCGTCGAATGCGGGCCGCTTGAGCCGGCCGCCGACGGCGCGTAAAACGGGTGTCGCAAAACGTCCACACCCAACCCCGAACCGGGCCGCGCCGCCGCCAGGGCACCCCGGCCGCAAGGAGTATTTTCGCTCATGGCAACCAACGGCACGCTCAACCGCAAACTTCGCATGGCCCTGGTCGGCGGCGGACAAGGCTCGTTCATCGGCCGGGTCCACTGCACGGCCGCCGTCTTAGACAATCGCGCCGCGCTGGTCGCCGGGGCGCTGTCGAGCGATCCCGCCAAGAGCAAGGCCTCGGCCGCCGACTACGACATTGCGCCGGAGCGGGCCTACGGTTCGTACAAAGAACTGATCGACGCCGAGTTGAAACTGCCGGCCGACAAGCGGATCGACTTTCTCTCGGTCGCCACCCCGAACCACACGCACTTCGAAATCGCGAAGGCGGCCGTCGAGGCCGGCTTCAACGTCGTCTGCGATAAGCCGATGACGTTCGACCTGAAGCAGGCCGAAGAACTCGCCGCGGCCGTCGACAAGGCCGGCGTCGTGTTCGCCGTATCGCACAACTACACCGGCTATCCGCTCGTCCGCCAGGCGCGCGAGATGATCCTCGCCGGCGAACTCGGCGAGATCAACGCGGTGCGCTCGAACTACATTCAAGGCTGGCTCCGCACGCGACTCGAAAGCAGCGACCAGAAGCAAGCCGCGTGGCGGACGGATCCGAGCAAGAGCGGTGCGGCCGGGTGCTTCGGCGACATCGGCACGCATGCCTACAACTTGGCCCGCTACATGACCGGGCTGTTGCCCGAGTCGATCAGCTGCCATCTGAAAGTGTTCGCCGAAGGACGGAAGCTCGACGACTACGGCCACGCCGTCGTGAAGTTCGAAAACGGCGCGCTCGGCACGGTCACCGCCTCGCAGATCAGCCACGGCCGCGAGAACGATCTGTTCATCGAAATTGACGGGACGAAAGGCGCGCTTTCGTGGCGACAAGAAGAGCCGAACACGCTCGTCTTCCGCCAGAACGGCCAGCCGCACAAGCTGTACACCCGCAACGGCGGGCCGTATATGCAGCCGATCGCCGCGTCGTCGTGCCGTTTGCCGGCCGGGCATCCCGAGGCGTTCTTCGAGGCGTTCGCCAACGTCTATCGCTTCGCGTTCGACGCAATGGCCGACCGCGCCGCCGGGAAGAAGATCGAGCAAGTGAACACGATCTACCCGAACGTGAACGACGGCGTCGAAGGGATGTACTTCATCCAACAATCGGTCAACAGCAGCAAGCAAGGCGGAGCGTGGCTGCCGTTGAAACACGCCCGGGCGCGGAAGTAGACGCGGCGCGTCATCCGCCATTTTAGCCGCGTCGCTCGCCGACGCGTGTTGGGAGCGCAAACAAGAGGGGGAGAGTGGGAGCAAGGGAGCGCGGGAGATTTTGTCTCCCCATCTCCCATTCTCCCTCTCTCCCCCTCTTCTGCTTACGACTCATCCCGACTGCCGCCGCTGAACAGCGAGACGTAGTACAGCAAAGTCAACACGCTTTGCAACGTCCCGGCCACGTAGGTCCAGGCCGCGGCGTTCAACACGCTGTTGACCGATCCCATCTGTTGGGCCGGCACGATGCCGAGCATCACGAGTTGCTGCTTCGCGCGGTTGCTGGCGTCGAACTCGACCGGCAAGTTCACCAGTTGGAAGAACACCACGCCGCTGAACAGCAGGATGCCGATCCAGAACAGAATCGGCGCCTGCATCAGGAAGCCGAGACCCGCGAGCAGCAAGCCGCCGCTGCCGCCGAAGTTCGCGACCGGCACCGCCGCATTGCGAATCACCAGCGGCGCGTAAGCGTGCGCATCTTGGATCGCATGCCCCGCTTCGTGGGCCGCAATGCCGACCGCCGCCAGCGAGCGCGTGCGATAGTTCGCCGAACTCAAGCGCAGCACCTTCTCGCGCGGGTCGTAGTGATCCGTCAGTTCGCCGGGACCCTCTTCGATCTCGACGCCGTTCAAGCCGGCCGAGTCCAAAATATGTCGGGCGGCCGCCGCTCCGCTGAGCGGCGCCGGTTCTTGTTGCGCAGCCGCATACGTCGAACGAACTTTCATCTGCGCCCACAGACCGAGCAGCAGAGCGGGACCGATCCACAGAAAGTAGCTAGGGCTCCAAAACATCATGTCTGGTCGTAACCTCCAAGTCGGTCGAACCGCAGGGGCCTACGCGGCCCGGTCGCGGCGACCGTATCTTTATGTACGCAAAGCGGTCACGTAGGTTCATCGGCATCGCAAGTGATTGAATCGCATGGCTTTAAGCTGGATGCTGCAGCTCAAACCGGCCGCCGAGTAAGTTCTTGCGGCTCTTAGCTAACCGGTGCATTGTTGCTATCTTGTAAAGAGATCGAGCCCGCGTGCCGATCGATACCCCACGGACTGCCTCGTCAGGGAAGGCGAAGCTTGGTTTCCTTTTCGCCCCGACGAGTCTCATTATGTCCTTCCGCTTGCTCTCGCTCCGCTCGGTTTCGTTGCGCGCCGCTGTGCTGCCCGCGATCGTGACGTTGGCCCTGACCGGTTGCGAAAAAGAAGTGCCGGTCGCGCTCCCCGTTCCGGCCGCCGCCGCGAAGACCGAACCGCAGTCGGATGCCGAACTCGCCGACCGCGTCAACCGCGCGATTCAGCTGACGGCCGATCGCGTGCTCGATCAGAAGGTGAACAACGCCTGGCAAGTCGTCCACGGCATTCTCGCCTACGGCAATGAACTGCAACTGACGGTCGACGGCAAGAACGTCTCGGCCCTGCGGTATATCTTCGACGGCAACCCGCTCAACGGCTGGGATCTCTATCCCGGCGAGAAGGGGCTCGATGCCGAACTCGTTCCCGGCAGCTCGTCGGAGCAGGGGCATCCCGATCAGTGGATCGGCTATCTCTCGCAATGCGGCGTGAAGATCGACGACCCGATCATCGTCACCGTGCAAGGCGAGAAGCGAACGTACACAATGCGCGACATGATCGAGCAAGCAAAGTGGAAGCTCTACGAAGGAATGGAAGCGACTTGGACGCTGATGGCCTTCGCCGCTTACAGCACGCCCGACTATCTGCCGATCGACGGCACGTGGACCGCGAGCGACGGCAAGACCTGGACGTTCGAAAAGCTCGTCGAGATGGAAGCCGACGGCGGCATCGAAGGCGTGGCTTGCGGCGGATCGCATCGGCTCTATGCACTGGCCGAAGCATTGAAACTTCGCAAGCAGTCGGGCTTGCCGATCACCGGCGGTTGGGCGAAAGCCGAGAAGGTCGTCGGCGACGCCGTCAAGTCAGCCCATGAGTATCAACAACCCGACGGCGGCTTCTCGACGAACATGTTCTTCCGCTCGGGCGTGTCGGCCGACGTCGATGCCCGGATCAACAGCACGGGCCACGTCTTCGAAGTGCTGGCCTACGCCGTGAGCGACGAGGATCTGAAGTCCCCCTGGTTCACGCGGGCCGCGACGTTCCTGTGCAAGAAGATCGAAGACTCGAAATCGATCCCGATCTCGTGCGGCGGTTTGTATCACGGCGCGCACGGCCTGATGATCTACCGCGACCGCCGCTTCGGCAAACCAGAAGCCACGGCCGCCGAGTAGCCGTCGGTTGATTGATCGACTTCCTCGCGCATGGTTGCCGAGCGATTCGGATTGGCGGACAATGCCCGTCGTCCGATTTCTTGCTTTGCCGCCTACGACGAGGGAAGCCGCCCATGCACACCGCATTTCTGATCGTGTCCTTGTTCGTGACGGCGCAACCCACGAGCGCGCCGGCGATCGACCTGCCGCGCGTCATGGACGATCGGCTGCAACTCGAGCTCGTCTGCGAGAACCCCGACGTCGTGCATCCGATCGGGCTGACGATCGACGCGAAGGGGCGGCTGCTGGTGATTGAAAGTCACACGCACTTTCCGCCCAAAGATTACGCCGGTCCGCCGCACGATCGCATCTTGCTGATCGACCCGACGCAAAAGCCCGCGAAGCCAAAAGTCTTCTACGAAGGCTCGAAGCAGACGATGAGCATCGCCCGAGCGCCGGACGATTCGATCTACATCGCCACGCGAAGCGAAATCTTTCGGTTGCGTGATACCGACGGCGACGACAAGGCCGACGAGCGGACGCGGATCGCACACTTGGAAACGGCCGGGAACTATCCGCACAACGGCCTCGCCGGCTTTGCGTTCCGCATGTTTGGCGACGATTTTGCGGTCGTGTTCGGTTTCGGCGAGAACTTGGGAGCCGATTACAAGTTGATTGGCTCCGACGGAAAGATGCTGGCTGGCGGCGGCGAGGGGGGCAACGTTTATATCTGCACGAATGAAGGGAAAAATATTCGCCGGATTGCGACCGGCTTTTGGAACCCGTTTGCTATGACGTTCGACGTGCGAGGCCATCTCTTCGTCGTCGATAACGATCCCGACTCGCGACCGCCGTGTCGCTTGTTGCATGTGGTCGAAGGCGGAAACTACGGCTTCCAATTCCGTCACGGCCGCAAAGGAACGCATCCTTTTACCGCTTGGAACGGCGAGCTCCCGGGTACGCTGCCGATGGTCTGCGGTACCGGCGAGGCACCGAGCGGTCTTATCTATGAATCGGGAAACCCTGGCGATGAAAACCTGGTGGGGTTCTCGGGAAGTCTGCTCGTCACATCGTGGGGCGATCATCGCATTGAACGGTATACGCTGTCGCTACAAGCACGTTCCTACTCGGGCACGATGCAGCCGCTCGTCGTCGGCGGCGAGAACTTTCGTCCCGTCGGCATGGCTGGAAATTTGGAGCAAGGGCTCTACTTCACCGATTGGGTCGACAAGTCGTATACGCTACACAGCAAAGGACGCATCTGGCGATTGATCGGCCGTTTGCCACCGCCGAAACTCGAAGCGGTCCAAAGCGAAATAATGCTCGGGGTGATCAGCGGTAGTGCGGAACATCAAATCCGCTTTACCTGGCAAGAAGAAGCGAAGATGCCGGTTTCCAGTCCGTTTACTTGGCGTGCACTCGCTAACATGCTTGCGGAATCGTTGAAAGATCAGCCACCGCTGGACGAGAAGTCGTTGCTGAAATATTTCGCCGACTATGCGACGCCGATGCGTTCCGAATCGACCATTTGGGCCGCCATAGCTGCCCGCGAAGCGAACGCGGCCAACGTCAAACCGCTCGTGCCGTATTTGCTCAAGCACGACGACCCGCGGGTGCGGTTGCTCGGGGTGATGTGGGTCGGCAACGATGGGTTGGTCGACCATCGCGCGGCGGTGGAGCAAGGGTTATCGCGGCCCGGCCTCACGCGGGAACTGTTCGAGTGTTCGCTGGCGGCGCTCGAGATGCTCAATCGGGCCGCCAACCCCAACGCCCTGCCGCAGGACAACAAGCGGCAAACCTCGGGCGATGTGTTCGTGCTCAAAGTGCTGAACGATCCCCAGGCGTCGCCGGCGCTACGACGGTTCGCCCTCAAGTCGCTGCCGCCGACGCATCCCGAATTGAAGTTCGAGCTGCTCAAGCAACTCGCGAGCGACGCCGATCCGACGATGCGCGTCGAGGCGATTCGTTCGCTCCGCGATCGCCCGGCCGCCGAGCGCAGTGAATTGTTACGGTCGATCGCGACCGACGTGCAGCGCGACGTCGCCGATCGGGCCGAAGCGACGATCGGGCTCAACGTCGAAGACTCCGCCGATCGTGCGGCCGTCGAATCGCTAAAAAGTTCGCCGGAAGAGGCCGTCGCCGACGAAGCGAAGCGTTTGCTTCGTGTTCCGTCGGAAGATGCACGACCCGTCGCAGAGCGAATCGCGGCGCTCGCTGGAAAAGCCAACCTCGAAAACGGTGATGCCGCGGCGGGGGAGCGGCTGTTTTTTCATTCGAAGATCGCGGCCTGCTATCGCTGTCATGAGTACACCGGACGCGGCGCGACCATCGGGCCGGCCCTGACGACGATCGCGCGGAGTTTGGCAACGCATCCGAACGGGCGCGAGAAACTGTTGCAGTCGATCTTGGAACCGAGCCGCGAGATCGGGCCGAGCTATGTGCCGTGGTTGATTGAGACGACGGACGGCCGGACGCTCACCGTACTGTACGTCGGCGAAGAGATCAAGGGAGAGCATCGTTACGCCGATCCGGCGGGGAAAATCTTCTTGCTCCATCCGAACCAGATCGAACGTCGCGAAGCGGCGAAGCAATCGATCATGCCTGCCGATCTCGGCAAGACGTTGACGGATGAGGAACTCCGTGACTTGATCGCCTTCCTGCTGCGGCCGTAATGGAATTCTCATTGCTCCGAACGTCATCGCGGCTGCTCATCACGCGCGAGGTGCCTCATGCCTGTCACTTGGTTCGCTCTCTGTCTGCTGATTACAGCGGAGCCAATCGCGGAGTCGCCCGCCGATATTTTCACGCGGCGGATCGTGCCGATCGCGCAGTCGCAGCGGGCTTCGAGTTGCACGGAGTGTCACTTCGGCGGCGTCGATCTGCGGCAGTATGTTTTGGCGGATGCCGCGCAAACGTTTGCCGCACTCCGCAGTGCGGGACTCATCAACGTCGAACGACCGGCCGATTCGAAGTTGCTGACGTTCATCCAGCGCAAGCCGGCGCAAGAGAACCCGGCGCTCGCGAAAGTGCGGGCCGAGGAGTACGCGGCGTTTCGCTCGTGGATTGAAGCGGCCGTGCGCGACCCGGCGATCCTGGCGGTCGCCGCGCCGCAGCAGTCGGTCGGTCCTGCGCTGCCGGTCGAAGTGGTTCGCCACGCGCGGCATGATCGCGTGTTGCAATCGTTCATCGAAAACATTTGGGTCGAAGTCGAGCGGTGCGAGAACTGTCACTCTGCGGCGAAGAACAAGGCCCAGGTCAAAAAACACGGCGAGCAGATTTCGTGGATGCAGGCCGGCGATCCCGCGGCGACGCTGGCGACGATCATCGATCACGATCTGATCAACGTCGACGATCCGGACAAGAGCTTGCTGCTGCTCAAGCCGTTGGCGATCGTCGAGCACGGCGGGCATATCAAGTTTCCCGTCGGCGGCCGGACCGACAAGCAGTATCGTCGCTTCTTGCACGACTACGCCGCGATCGTGAAGGGGAGGTATCAAACGCCGGCCGAACTCCCGCCGACGCCCGCCGAGTTCACGATCGCGACGGGGCAGCACCTGCGCATCGTCGACTTTCCCAAGGCTCTGCGTGGCCGATTAATTCGCGCCGACGTGTATGCCGTCGACGACGCCGGCAACGAGCGGCTCGCGGCGACGGGAGACGGTCGCATCGGCGACAAGGACCAATGGCAGAATCTGGTGTTCGCCGTCGTGCGGCGCGATGCGGATGCGGACCGTGCCGCACGGACGAAACGTCAGTTGCCGGCAGGGTCCTATCGAGCCAAGGTCTACGTCGATCGCGACGAGCGCGTAGAGAAAAATCGCGACGCCGTGCTGGACGAGCGCGAGTTGCTTGGGAGAGTTGATTTTTCTGGGGCCTGGCCGCCGGGTTATTCGCCCCCGAAAATTCTGAATGCCGCGGCGCTCGGCAAGCCGTAAGTCGTTGCGGTGCACGCCGGGTCGATTGGGGATGATTGAATTGCCCGGCGGCGTGGGTTACTCTGCACGGTCTCATCCCGCTATTTCCCGCCCTTTGATTTGCCCCGAGGTTGCCATGTTTCGTCGCTTTGCCGTCGTGTTGGGTTTCGTCGCGCTGGTGGTCACGTCGGTCGGCGGAGCGACGCTGTTGTTGCGGCCGGCCGGGGTCGACATGTCACAGGCGGCGGCCCGCTTCGTCGCCACCTTGACCGACGAACAAAAGGCGACGGCCGTCCTGGCGTACGACGATCCGAACCGGACGAAGTGGCACTTCATTCCGTTGGCCGAGCGGAAGGGTTTGCAGTTCAAGAACATGACCCCCGATCAACGTCGCGAAGCGTTGACGCTGCTCAAGGCCGCCACGAGCGAAGTCGGCTATCACAAGGCCGAGGTGATCATGAGCCTGGAAGTGATTTTGAAGGAACTCGAAAAGGCGAAGGTCGGCGGCAACATTCGCGATCATGAGCGTTACTACTGGACCGTCTACGGCAAGCCGGAACCGACCGGCAAGTGGGGCCTGAGCATCGAAGGGCATCACCTGTCGCTCAATTTCGTGGTGAAGGACGGCGAGCTGACGTCGTTCACGCCATCGTTCTTCGGCGCGAATCCGGCGCTGGTGCAAAACGTCGTCGAAGGGGGTCCGGTGAAGGGGACGCGGATTTTGGAGAAGGAAGAGCAACTCGCCTTCGACCTGCTGGCGAGCCTGTCGCCCGAGCAACGCAAGGTGGCCGTGACGGCCGACAAGGCGCCGAACGACATCCGCGGCGGCGGCGAGTTGCAAGCCCCGCAAACGCCGGCGGCCGGCCTGTCGGCCAAGGAACTGAAGCCGGAGCAAGTTGCGATCCTGCGTTCGCTGCTCGAAACGTACTTGAACAACATGCCGTTGGAGTTGGCGGCCCGTCGCAAAGGCGAACTCGAATCGAGCGGCATCGAGAACGCTTACTTTATGTGGCAAGGGGCCGACAAGCCGGGCATTGGCCACTACTACGTCGTCCAAGGGCCGACGTACATCGTCGAGTTCTGCAACGTCCAACCCGACGCCGCCGGCAACCCGGCGAATCACATTCACGCGTTGTGGCGCGACCTGCGCGGCGATTTTGATCTGCCGGTGAAGTAGAAGTGGGACTTAGCAAATGCTCGCACCTGCAATTTGTGGCACTCTAAGTCAACGGGAAACCATTCGCGAACTACGTTGCTTCTCGTGTCGGGGTTGGCCTCGTGCTGGTTAGGCGGTTGTGCAGAAAAGGCTGCGCAAAACGTGCCGGGTTCGAGCGGAGCCGTGGCGAATGTTACGCCGACGGCTTCGCAGCCGAAGTCGACGCCGTCATTAGCAAAGGCGTCGGTACCGGCAGCACAACCGGCCGCGTCGTCGGCCGAGCAACAATACAAAGTGCGGCAGCGCCCCGTGGCGGCTAAGGTGCCCGGTCCTGATGCCCCGGTGATCAAGCTCACCGTTGACGAAATGGACGACGAATTCCAACGCGGCTTGGACGCAGACAAGTTCGCCGACCGCTGGGTGGAAATAGCGGGGTTGTTAAACGACCTGCGAGTCGATTTTCCTTGGGAAGACATAAGTTCGAGAGAAGCCGTTCTCTACCTCATGCTAGAAGGAGAGACGCGGGAAACCGCCGCGATGACCTGTTTCATGAAAGCGGGCGAGCGTCCTTGGGAGCAGGCGAGTAAACGCGACAGGGTCGTAGTTCGCGGAGTCTTCGTAAAACAGGGCACTCGCGGGCATCTTCTCGAGTGCCAAATCGTGAAGTCGGGTACGCCGATGCTAAACGTTACAGTCGACGAATTGGATGAACGACACCAAGCCGATCCGGCAACATTTCGTATGAAATACGAGTCTCAATTCATCATCGTGACGGGCAAGTACGCTGGTCGCCTCCCGCCTAAATTGGCGACCGAAGACAAGGACGAAGCGAAGAATTGGATCGCGTTGGACGGCGCTAAGGGACGACGATTGTTTGCGCGCGTCGACATCGACTATTTCTTCAGCAAGGTCGTCGAGGGTCAGTTGGTGTCGGTCGTTGGGACGTTCGATGGCATACCGCCCGACGAACCCTTCGTTGAACGGCCGTTCTATCGGGCGCAGAATCTAACGCCCTTCGCACCGAAGACGGCGGATAAGTAACCCTGGCTGCAGTCCCGTAGGTCAGGCACGTTTCGTGCCTGACATGTTTTGATTCGGAGCGAGCGCGGAGAGATGTCAGGCACCGGAGGTGCCTGACCTACTGCTTGCGGGCCGGGTTGCGATACAGCACTTGCGAGAGTAACTCCGGCGAGCCCGACTCGTTGCCACGGCGGCGATAGTGCCACAAGCGATCGGTCGGCACGTGCGCGGCATTGAGGGGCCACGGGTCGAACGGTTCGTAGCCTAGTGCGCGAGCCAGCTTCGACGAATCCATTGCCACGTTGCCGGCCCGCGGCGGAATCGGTCCGGCATGCAACCGCGGGCAGCCCATCAGCAAGTCGGGATCGTAACCGCCGACGCGATTAATCACCTGCGCGATTTGAAACAGCGACAGCGGTCGCGGCCCGCCGGCGTGAAACAATCCGCTGAGCGGTTCGACGAGTCGGTCGTACGACAGGGCCGTCTCGCAAACTTCGTTTAGGCAGTCGGTGTAGTGCGGCGTCCGAATCTCGTCGAAGTAGAGCGTTGCCGGCTTCTGCTTCTTGAACCGCGATTGAATCCAATCGATCGCCCCGGCATGGCCGTTGAAGCTAACTCCCATCGGCAGCGAGATACGAAAGATGCACGCCGACGGAGCTCGCGCGGCCAAGAGTTCTTCCGCTGCGACCATCGTCTTGCCGTAGACCGTCACCGGATCGGTTGGGTCGGTCTCGACATGCCCGCCGTAGCCGTTGCCGCCGTAGACCAAGTCGATCGAAAGATGCACGAGCCGCACGCCGTCGGCGTTTTCTGGACCGCTGCCGCCGATGCTGCGCACACCGCCGACGGAATCGATCGCGTCGAGCAGGTTCCGCACCCCTTCCAGATTGATCCGCCAAGCGAGATCGTCGCCCAACTCACAAGCCCGCAGCGCGCAGTTCCCCGCGGCATTCAACACGCTGCGGAAGCGATGCTGCGCGAAGAGCTTGGCCAACTCCTCGCGGTCCTCGGCATCGCACGCGACGACGCCGTCGCCGGTGAGCTTGTGGTTATCACGCTGCCGAATGCCGACGACTTGGCCCGGATAGCGCTCGCGAAAATAGTGGAACGCGTTGTAGCCCGCCACACCGGCGACGCCGGTGACCAACAACGGCAGCGGCACGCGCGGTTCGGGCTTCAACGTTGAAGAGGGATTCGGAGCGATCATGCCAAGTTCGATCTGCCTACGGGACGAAAGAGTTGTAAAATTGTCGTATGCCGTCGCCCGTCGAGCAACCCGTCTTTCCGCCCGCGAACGCTCCGCTTTCGCCCCGGGCCGCCTACGTCCATGTGCCGTTTTGTCGGCATCGCTGCGGCTATTGCAACTTCACGCTCATCGCCGGGCGCGACGATCTGATCGAGTCGTATCTTACGGCTCTGGGGCAAGAGCTGGCCCAACTCGGCACGCCGCGCGAAGTCGACACGATCTTTCTCGGCGGCGGCACGCCGACGCATCTGCCGCCGCCGCAGTTGCAACGCTTGCTCGAACTCGTGCGGCACTGGTTCCCGCCGACGTCGGGCTACGAGTTCTCCGTCGAAGCGAATCCGGCCGACGTCAGCGACGAGCGCGTCGCCGTGCTCGCCGCGGGGGGCGTCACGCGATTGAGCCTCGGCGCGCAATCGTTCGACGCGAACAAGCTGCGGCTGCTCGAGCGCGATCACGACGCCGCGACGATCCGTTCCGCGGCGACCCGCGCTCGCGCGGCGGGCTTCGCGCTCTCGCTCGACCTGATCTTCGGCACGCCGGGCGAGACGCTCGATGATTGGCAGCGTGATCTCGATGCCGCGTTGGAACTGCAGCCCGACCATCTCTCGACCTACGGCCTGACGATCGAGAAGGGGACGACGTTCTGGTCGCGTCGCGATCGAGGCGAACTGCTGCCCGTCGATGAAGAGCGCGAGCGAGCCCTCTATTTGGCGACGATCGACCGACTGACCGCGGCGGGCTTCGAGCACTACGAAGTGTCGAACTTCGCCCGACCGGGACGCCGCTGTCGGCACAACGAAGTCTATTGGGCGGCCCGCGGGTACTACGCCGTCGGACCCGGTGCGGCCCGCTATGTCGACGGTCGCCGCGAAACAAATCATCGCAGCACGACGACCTGGCTCGCCCGAGTTCGCGCCGGCGAATCGCCCGTCGCCGAGAGCGAGACGTTGCCGCCGCCGGAACGTGCGCGGGAGGCGCTGGTGCTCGGCCTCCGCAAGTTGCTCGAAGGGGTCGAGTACCGCGCGTTCGCGACGGAATTCGGGTTCGATCCGCACGAACTCGGCGGCGACGAACTCCGGCGTCTCATTACGACCGGCGCGATCGACGACCGCGACGGCCGGTTGCGATTAACACGCGACGGGCTGCTGATCGCCGATTGGATCTGGTCGCGATTGCTGCGCGGATAGAGGACGATCATCACTTCCACCATTGCCACTCAGCGCGGCGTTGCTTGACGTATTCGACTGCGGCGGCGGGGCCGTAGTAGCTCGCCCCCGACGCAACTCCCTCGGGCTTCGCGATTACCGAGACGACGCGGCCCGCGGCGGCCGCCTTTTGGAAGTCGGCGTACGTCGGTCCCTTCGCGAGGAACAAGGTCCGGACCGTATCGAGTTGCTCGGACCATTTTTTGAGATCGCCGTGGGCATCGACGTCGGCGATCGGCGTCAGGCGGTCGGTGTACCGTTCATGCCACGGGAACACTCGCACAAAATCTTTCGGCGGCCAGTTGAAGCCGACGAGCACGGCATTATAGCCCTTGCCCTCGCGCATCTGCTCCTTCTGCTGCCTCTCGCGGCGCAGACTGAATTGCCGTTCCTTGGCAGACAGGCGATAGGGAATATCCTTGGAGAAAATCGCTACGCGGCTCTCGCGGTCGCTTTCCTTGAGATATTTGTCGTTGCGGAGCTTCGTCAATTCGTCATCTAACCGTTGCCGCTCCTGCTGGAGTTCATCTTCGAGTTGCTTTTCAAAATCCTCGTGGGTGGCGACCGAATCGTACGCGATGTACGCATACTCCATCTCAAAATCCTGCTCCGGGTACGCAATGCCGCCGAGCTTGCGAACCGGCGCGATCACCTGGTCGCGATACGCCGCCCACGTCGGATACTCGCGCCCCGCTGCGTCGGCGGCGGCCCACGCGGCCCGTTGTTCCGCATTCCAACGAGCATCGAGCGTGAAATTGCCGACGTGATTCAACGTCGCGCCGAGTTGCGTCAGTCGATGCGGATACATCTCGGGACAAAGCACGACGTCCATCGGCAGCTTTTGCGATTGGATCGCATCGAGCAACCGCTCGGCATCGGCGAAGTCGTACGACTTCAGCCCCAACAGATTCAGCCCGCGCTTCGAGAGGCCTGCGAGTTCGTCCGGCTTCAGGATCGGCAACTTGAATTGGGCCTGATAGATCTGAAATTCGCCGTCGGCGATCGGCGCGAGTTTCGGCACCGGCACCTGTTTGGCGGTAATCGATCGCCGCACGTTCGAGCCCAAGCTGGCTAAGGCAGTGACGGCGTACGTCGTCGACTCCAACCGCGATTTCCAGCCCGGTCGATCGCCGAACCCACCGTCGGCGTTCTGCAGCGAGTTGAGCCAGGCCGCGGTCGTCTCAGGAGCGTCAGGCTTGAGGCCTAAGCTCTGCAAGGTCTCCAAGGCGACCATCGTGTAATAAACGTCGGGCTCGTTGCCGGGGAGCGAGCGGTTGGGGTTCCAGCGATAGCCGCCTTGCTTATCGCGACACGATCGCACGAACGCGGCGACCAATTCCGGATCGGGAATCGCAGCCCCGAGCAACTGCAACGATCTTACCGCCGCCAAGGTGTGCGCGATGTGCGCGTCGCCTCCTCCTGACTCAGCGCCGTCGCCGAAGCCGCCGGTGGTCCGTCGGCGCAGGATATAGTCGATCAGCGGTTGCGGCTCGCGCGGCGCGCGACCGGAGCAATACAAGCCCGACAACAAGTAATCGAGCGAGCTGATGTTGTAGTAGTAAAACGCGTCGGCCTGGAGATCGACGTCGGAACCGAATGCTTGTCGGCCCGTCTTGAACAGCAAATCACCGTCGTCGCCGAACGGTCCGGCGTAGTAGTTCCGCTTGAAACCTTGGTGATAAACTTGCACCTGCTCCTGCTGCGGCGCGAACTTCTGCTTGAGCGCCGTTCGGAGCGCGTGATACTCGTAAAACTGCCGATGGCTGCCGCCGCCATGCCCGGCCGGTCCGCCGAGACCATGCGCCACGATCGCTGCGGCATCGACGTCGTCGGCGGCGCCGAGAGTTTGCACCGACCACACGGCGGCATAGTTCCACGGCAGGTCGGTGTACTCCTGATCGATCGGCCCGAACGCGCCGTTCGGTTTGCGACAGCTCAGAACGTACTTCACGACCGAATCGGCGTCGACCGCGACGGTTCCCGGAGCCGCGACGTTCTGGGCTGCGAGCGGCGGGGTGAGCAGCAGCACGAAGCTGAGGGTGAGAAGCGGGCGGAGTTCGGTGCGTTGCATCGGTCGTTCGCCTTGCAAAAGTCGGGGCGTCGTCGGGTGAAAATCTTCGTCGGTGCGCGGCGGGCCGCGCGGTTACCGGGTCGGTTTCCGCGCGGCCCTTATTGGGGTACCTGCGTCGTGCGCGGAAACGGACCGAGTTGTTGCGCGGACTGCGCGGTTTGCACGATCGCTAAGTCGTGATCGTGCGCTTGCCCAGGCTAGGTCGGCGGCGCGCGGGTTGCAAGCGCCGGAATTGGGCCGCGGGGTGAGGCCGGCGGCGGAACCGCTTACTGACGTGCGC
>CAMCTH010000011.1 GCA_945877965.1 Planctomicrobium piriforme
AGTGCCCGCCTGACGCCCGAAACCAAAAACCTGCCGGTCGACGCCGTCATCATCGGCATCGTCGACACGGTGACCGTCGATGAGCAAAACGTCTTCAATCGCAAAGACGGCTAATCGTCGCGCAAGAATTCAAAATCAATTTCGTCCAACGACAACCGGCAACTGAAACATGCAAGCGACCGAAGATCTCATTCGTAACGTCGTCTCCGAAGTGCTCAAGAGCCTCAACGGTTCGAGCTTGGCCGCCAAGGTCGGCGCGGTGCCGAAGTCGTTCGCCGGGCGTTACGGCGTGTTCACCTGCGTGAACGAAGCCGTCGCCGCTGCGACTCAGGCGTTTGAGCAGTTGTCGGAGCGGACGATCGAAGATCGCAAGCGGATTATCGACCACATTCGCCGGATCTCGATCGACCAGTGCGTCGAGCTTGGCACGGCCGAGATGAACGAAACCAAAGTCGGCCGATTGCAGCATAAGATCGAGAAACTCAAGACGCTGGGCATGCGGACGCCGGGCGTCGAGTTCATGCGGAGCGAAGTGTTCAGCGGCGATCACGGCCTCGCCGTCATCGAGCACGCCCCGTTCGGCGTCATTGGCTGCATCACGCCGGTCACGCACTCGCTGCCGACGATCACCGGCAACGCCGTCAGTATGATCGCGGGCGGCAACACGCTGGTCGTCAACCCGCATCCGAGCGGCAAGAAGATTGCGGCCGAAGGGGTGCGCCGCTTCAATGAAGCGATCTATCGCGACCTCGGCATCGACAATCTGATTTGCGTCATCGCCGAGCCGACGCTCGACACGGCCAACGACATTTTCAAGCACCGCGGTGTGAAGATGATCTGCGTCACGGGCGGCCCCGCCGTCGCCCGGGCTGCACTCAACAGCGGTAAGCGAGCCGTCGTCGCCGGGCCGGGCAATCCGCCGGTCGTCGTTGATGAAACGGCCGATCTCGATCGCGCGGCCCGCTGCATCATTCAAGGTGCCGCCTACGACAACAACCTGCTCTGCATCGCCGAGAAGGAGGTGTTCGTCGTCGAGAGCGTCTTCGACAAGATGCTGCTAGCAATGGATAAGGCCGGGGCTGCCCGATTGAATGCCCGCGAAGTCGACGCCTTCACGAAGGTCGCGATCCAATCGGTCGGCGAAGGCGAACACAAACACGACGTCCCATCGAAGGAGTTCCTCGGCCAAGACGCGGCCGTGTTGGCTCGCGGTATCGGCAAGAGCGTGTCGCCGCAAACTGAGTTGCTCTTCGGCGAGACGGACGAGACGAACCCGTTCGTCCCGGTCGAGCAGATGATGCCGTTCGTGCCGTTCATCCGCTGCAAGGACGTCGACGAGGCGATTGCCAAAGCGAAGTTCTACGAACATGGCTTCCGTCACACGGCGATCATCCATTCGAACAACGTCCGCAACATGACGAAGATGGGCCGCACGATGGACACGACGCTGTTCGTCAAGAACGGCCCGTGCATGGCGTCGCTAGGGCTCGGCGGCGAAGGATACCTGTCGTTCTCGATCGCGACGCCGACCGGCGAAGGCGTCACGACGCCGCTGACGTTCACCCGCGAACGCCGCTGCTCGCTGATCGATGATTTGCGAATCTTGGGCAAAGCGTAAAGTACGCGTCGGCAAGCGACGCGGCTAAATAAGAACCGCAAACCCTGAACTCTGAACCCCGAACCAAACAAAATGCAACTCGCCCGCGTCGTCGGCACCGCAACGAGCACGATCAAGCATCCGACCCTGACGGGCTGGAAGTTGTTGATCGTGCAGATGTTGCAAACCGACGGCCGCACGCCCGATGGCGAGCCGGTCGTGTCGATCGATACCTACGGCGCGGGCATTGGGCAGACGGTGCTCATCACGAGCGACGGCCTCGGCACACGCGAGTTGATGAAAGCGAAGAACACGCCGGTGCGCTGGAGTGTGATGGGAATTGCCGACGAATGAACCTTACGGCCGTGCAAATTGAATACATCATCCGCGAGGTGGTGCGACGACTGACGGAAATGAACCAAGCGACACCGGCGACCACCGGCGTTGAGTTGGTGCTGGCCGAGCGGCTGGTGACCTTGCGAGATATCGAAAAGCGATTGGCAGGCATTGCGAAGGTGAGCGTCGGGTTGCGAACGGTGGTAACTCCCTCGGTTCGCGATCTCCTGCGGCAGAAAAAGATTCAACTCGTACGACGACCGACGAACTCGAACTAACAAACCAATATGCGAATCGGCGAAGTAATCGGCACGGTGACGCTCAGTCGCTGCCACCCGAGCTTGACGGGGGGCCGCTACCGGCTCGTCGTGCCGCTATCGCTCGATAACCTGACGGGTAAGTCGACGACTCAAGCCGAGGAACTCGTCGTTTACGACGAACTCGGCTGCGGCCTCGGCGACAAGATTGCGTTCAGTGAAGGAGTCGAAGCGGCCCAGCCCTTCGCCCCGAATTACAAGCCGCTCGATGCGTACAACGCGGCGATTTTGGATCGAATTGAAATCAACGATCGTTCTTAATTCATTCCGGTTGGAATCCTATGTCTGTCAACGTCCATAAGATCAAACAAGAAATCTGCGAGATCGGTCGTCGTCTGTATGCCAAGGGCTTTGCCGCGGCGAACGACGGCAACATTACGTTCCGCATCAGCGAAAACGAAGTTCTCTGCACGCCGACGATGATCTGCAAGGGCTTCATGACGCCCGAAGATATTTGCAGCGTCGACATGGAAGGCAAGCAACTTTCCGGCCGCCGTAAGCGGACGAGCGAAGTGTTGCTGCACCTGGCAATCATGAAGGCGCGGCCTGAGATCAAGAGCTGCGTCCACTGCCATCCGCCGCATGCGACGGCCTTCGCCATTGCTCGCGAACCGATCCCGCAATGCGTGTTGCCCGAGGTCGAAGTCTTCTTGGGCGAAACGCCGATCACGGTCTACGAGACCCCGGGCGGCGACGCCTTCGCCAACACCGTGCTGCCGTTCGTCCATAAGACGAACGTCATCATCCTGGCGAACCACGGCACGATCAGCTACGGCGAGAGCGTCGAGCGAGCCTACTGGTGGACCGAGATTCTCGACGCCTACTGCCGCATGCTGATGCTGGCGAAGGACCTCGGCAAGGTGACGTATCTGAACCAACAGAAGTCGCAGGAACTAATCGACCTCAAAACGAAATGGGGTTGGAGCGATCCTCGCGTCGCTCCGGGGATGGAGAACTGCGACATCTGCGCGAACGACGTCTTTCGCGACTCGTGGCAAGGGGCCGGCGTCGAACGTCGGGCCTTTGAAGCCCCCCCGGCGATGCCTGCCAAGGGAAAGCTAACGGAATCAGCTCCGGCCCCGGCGGCTTCGGGCGGTCTCGATACCGAAGCCCTCGTGCAGGCGATCACCGAACGCGTGATGGCCGAACTCGCGAAGCGCTAACGAACATTTAGCCGCGGGGCTCGGCCCCGTGCGCTTCGGCAAACCCGCGGGGACGAGCCCCGCGGCTAAATAAAACATTTCGAACCACGCAGGATCAAGAAGCATGAAGGTTTCCATCATCGGCGGGGCGGGCATGGTCGGTTCGTGCACGGCCTTTGCTTTGCAAACAGGCAAGGTCGTCCGCGAGATAACGCTCATCGACGCCAATCCGGAAGGGGCCGAAGGTCAGGCCCTCGACTTGTTGCACGGCGCCACGTTGATGGCCGATCAGAAAATCTCGTCCGGCGGATATGAGCATATTCCGACGAGCGACCTTATCTGCATCACGGCCGGCCTGCGTCGCAAGCCTGACGAAAGCCGCCTCGACCTGATCAACCGCAATACCGATCTCTTCGTCGGCATCTTGAACGAGATCGCCAAGGTCGGCGTGAAGCCTGACGCGGTCGTCGTCGTCGTGTCGAACCCGGTCGACATCCTGACGTACGTTGCGGCCCAACGATTGAAACTGCCGAAGTCGCAAGTGATCGGCCTCGGCACGGTCCTCGACACGATTCGCTTCCGTAGTCTGCTGGCCGATAAACTCGGCGCTCCGCCGACGCAAGTGTCGGCCCTGATCTTGGGCGAGCACGGCGACAGCATGGTCCCCGTCTGGTCGAGCGCCACGATCGGCGGCCTGCCGCTGGAAAAGTTCCCCGGCTGGCAGCCGCGTTTGGCCGAAGAACTCTTCACTCGCACCAAGGGTTCGGGGGCCGAGGTGATCAAAAAGAAGGGCGGAGCGGGCTTCGCGGTCGGTCTCGCGATTCAAGAAGTGATTGAAGCCGTCGCCTTGGATCGTCGTCGCGTGCTGCCGGTATCGAGCGTACAGAATGGCTGCTACGGCATTCGCGACGTCGCGATCTCGGTGCCGACGACCGTCGGCCGCAAGGGCGTGCTCGCGACGCACGAGATCGAACTCTGGCCGAAGGAAGAGCAGGGATTGAAGCGGAGCGCTCAGGTTCTCAAAGAGACGCAAGATAAAGTGCTGGCCCGCATCGCCGGGAAATAATCCACGCCATGCAAAAGTCGCTCGACCAAAAACTCGCCGCCATTCACGCCGATCCGTCGGGCTGCCGCGATTTCATCATCGCCGACGCCAAGGACGCTGATATGGCGTTCGGCATCGGCACGGTCGGCAAGCGGGCCGACGGCAGTTACAAGACGATTCCCGAATATCACGAGCAGATTCGGCAGATCATTCGACAAAGCAAGGTCGATATCATGCTGATGTCGGCGAGCACGAACGATCAGCTCAATAATCGTGAGCGACTGTTCGAGAACTCGCACATTACGCCGGCGGCGCGGGCGAACGACACGACTGACGTCTGGGTCGCTCGCAGCAATCGCTATATCCAAGAGCCGTCGCTGCCGTTTCGCAGTGCGACGCTTGATCACATCCAGGCAGGCAAAGTCGATCCGACGCCCGAAGAACGCCGCCGCGGCACGAACCTGGGGCTGTACAGCATCACGTTCAACAACCGTCTGGCTGAAGACAAACTCGCATTGGAACGGTATGCCGAGTTTCGCGCCGAAGCCGAACGCAAGGGCTTTCGCCATTTCTTCGAAGTGTTCGATCCCAACTCTCCGTTTGAGTTGCCCGCCGATAAGATTCCTGACTTCGTGAACGATTGCATCGTCCGCACCTTGGCGGGCGTGCCGCAGGCGGGGCGGCCCATCTTCTTGAAGGTCGTGTATCACGGTCCGCAGGCGATGGAAGAACTCGTCGCCTACGATCCGCATTTGATCGTCGGCATTCTCGGCGGCGGGGCGGGGACGACGTACGATGCCTTCAAACTGCTGGCCGAGGCGCAAAAGTACGGAGCCCGCGTCGCGTTGTACGGTCGCAAGATCAACAACGCGGAGAACCAGTTGGCGTTCGTCGACTTTCTGCGACTCATCGCCGACCGGCTCATTTCGCCGGAAGAGGCTGTGAAGGCGTATCACGGCGTGCTGCAGAAGCTCGGCATCAAGCCGCAACGCAGCTTGGCCGACGACTCGGTGTTACAAACCGGCGTTATGAGCTACGGTGGCGGCTCGACGGTGAGCGTGCCTGCCGCGATTCCTTCGACCGCAGGCTCCGAAAAACAGACGGCGACCGCAGCGAAGCACGATTGTGCGTGCCACGCGAAGCCGCAAGCGAATGACAAGCCGAAGAGCGGGGATTGCGGGTGTCACGCCAAGCCGGAAGCGGCGAAGGCAACAACTTCGTCGGCGCCCGACTTCGCCAAGATGACGCAGGCCGAGAAGCTGGCGTACAACCAAAAGAAACGCGACGAAATCTACGGCAAGTTCTAAACCGCTATTCCGTCCAGACGCGGCGTTCGCGCGAGCTCGGGATCTTCATCAGTTTGCGGTACTTGGTCACCGTGCGGCGGGCGACTGTCAAGCCGGCCTTGCCGAGTTCGGCGACCAGGTCGTCGTCGCTCAGCGGATGCTGCTTGTCTTCCGTGTCGATCACTTCTTGCAGCTTCAGGCGGACCGTGTCCCAGGCGACTTCGGTTCCTTCGGAGTTCGTCGTTCCGCCGGCGAAGAATCGCTTCAGCGGGAAAATGCCGCGTGAAGTTTGGATCCATTTATCGTCGACGGCCCGCGAGACGGTCGTGACGTGGACGCCCACCTTGTCGGCAATCTGCTGCATCTTGAGCGGTTCGAGCGATTCTGGGCCTTTGTTCAAGAACTCGGTTTGGTGATCGACGATCGCCTGCGCGACGCGGGTGAGCGTGTTGCGGCGTTGCTCGATGCTCTCGATCAACCATTGCGCGGCATTCAGCTTCCGCTTGATCCATTCCTTCTCTTGGTCCGAAACGCCCCCTTCCATCAGCCGCTTGTAATAGCCGCTGATCCGAAGGTTCGGGACGCGGCCGTCTTCGAGCCGGACTTTAAATTTGCCGTTCTCGTCGGTGTCGAGGAATACATCGGGCGTAACGGTCGGAGCATGGACTTCGGTGAAGGCGGCACCCGGCTTCGGGTTCAGCTTCCGCAGTTCGTGCATCGTCTCGTGGATCAGCTCTAGCGAGTAGCCGGTTTTCTTCTGGATCGTCGGCAGTCGATTGTGTTCCAGGTCTTCCAAATGATTGGCGATGAGCGTCCGCATCTGTTCGTACAGGTGCATGCCCGGCAATAGTTGGATCAGCAGGCACTCACGCAAGTTGCGAGCGCCGACGCCCGGCGGGTCGAGCTTCTGCACGACGGCCAGCGCCTTCTGCGCGAGCGCAAGTTCCTGTGGGCCCGAGGCTAGCTCGACCAGGTCTTCGAGTCGGCCCGAGAGGTAGCCGTTCTTGTCGAGGTTGTAGATGATCCGCTCGGCCATCTGCCGCGTCGGTTCATCGAGTTCGTACCAGCCGAGTTGTTCGATCAGATAATCGGACAACGTTTGCGGCTTGGCCTCCATATTGGAGATCGCATCGTGCCGCCGATCGTCGTCTTCGGCCATCCGATTGCTTGAGAGCCGCGGCCGTTCGTCGTAGGCCGCCTCGGTCCATTCTTCGCCCATCGATTCGAGGCGCTCGAAATCATCGGCGTTGTTCTTCGACTCGTCGAGGACGAGTTCTTTCTCTTCGGTCGTCTTCGCGTCGGAGTCGATGTGCTCGATCTCTTCGTCCGGCAGATCGGGATCGTTCTCCCGCATTTCGAGGATCGGATTCTCTTGCAACTCTTGCTCGATCCGCTCTTCGAGAGCTTGGATCGGGAGTTGGAGAATCTCCATCGACTGAATCATGCGCGGAGCCAGAATTTGCTTCTGGACCTGCCGCATTTCTTGGCCGAAGGAAAGACGCATAGGAGTTCAGTTTAGGGTTCGAGGTTCATGGTTCAGGGTTACAGAAGTGAAGGGCGGGAGTCTTATTGACGACCCTGAACCCCTGAGCTTCCAACCCTGAGCCCCACTAAAATTTCTGCCTGCCCGCCAGGGCGTCGGCGAGAATTTCCTTGTTAGCGAATTCTAGCACGCTGCCGGTCGTTAGACCTCGGGCTAATCGGGTGATCTCAACCGGAAAGTCGGCCAGCCGGTGCGAGATATACAGCGCCGTCCCGTCGCCTTCCAAGGTCGGATTCGTCGCCATGATGACTTCCCGCACTTCGCCCGACCGGATTCTTTCCACCAGTCCATCGATCGTCAGTTGGTCGGGTCCCACCCCTTCCAACGGTGCAATCCGACCCAGCAGCACGTGATACAACCCGCGGAAAGTGCCGGCTTGCTCTAAAGCCATCAGATCGCGCGGCTGCTCGACGATGCAGAGCAGGGAATGATCGCGGCGCGGGTCCTGACAAATTTGGCAATATTCTTCTTCCGACAGGTTGTAGCAGCGCTTGCAGTAGCGAACGTTCTCCTTCACGGCGCGGATCGCATCGGCCAGCGACATCGCCTCGGCCTTGTGGACGCGGAGCACGTGATAGGTCAACCGCTCGGCGGTTTTCTTACCGATGCCGGGCAACTTGGCGAACTCATCGATCAAACGAGTAACGGACTGCGAAATCTGACTCAAGGTTCCATCCTTATCGATCTTTGCCCGGCTCTACGCGGAGGATTCGGGCGTCGTACATTTCCAAGGCTTGACGGACCCATGGGTGCTGGGCCTTCTCGCGACTCAGTTCTTGCGCCGTCGGGCCGGTTGGGACCGTCGGTCGCGACGAGACGTGCGCTTCGTCGAGCAGCACGAACTCGACTCGCACCGCGCCGCCGGCGACGGCCGACAAGGCTCGTTCGAGCCGCGTCGTTTGTTCGGGGCGCTCACAGAAGGTTTTCGGCAATGTGTACTTGCGGGGAAAGCCGACGATGACCCGATTCGGAGCGGCCGACGTGATCCGTTCCGCCGCCGCAGCGTGGTCGGCCAGCAGATCGTGAAACTCGCCGATCGCTTGAAACCAAAATCGTCGGGCCGATTCGTCGGTCAGCGAAGCGGGCTGCAGTTGGGCCGACGGTGCCGGAGACGGCCGGGGAGGCTGCGAAGCGGTTGGCGATGTTGCAAGAGGCTGCGGAGCGACGCTCGGTTGCGACGGACTCGGCGTCGGCAACGGAGCCGGTGCGGCGGACTGCGTCAGGCTCGGTTCATTGTTTTTTTTTACGTCGTAACTCGGAGCGGGACGCGGTGCCGGCGGAGCGGCGAGCGGTGCCGGTCGCGGAGCCGCCACGGAGCGCGGTGCGCCCTGCGTCGCAGGTCCCGCCGGCGAACTCCCGCTGTTGATCTGCTCGACCAACGTCGCCAGATCGTCCAGCTCTTCGAGATGGCAAATCCGCACGAGCGATAACTCGACGACCGTTCGCCCATGCGTCGTTTGCTTCAACCGGCTCGCGGCCTGCTCGGCGATTTGCAGCATCGCCAACAGCGTATGGACGCCGATTTGCGGCCCGAGCTCGACCATCTGGGCCGTGCGACTCGGCGAAACGTAGAGCAACGCCGAAGCGGGGCAGCCGACCGACGTGGCCAGCAGGTCGCGCAGCCAGCCGATGAGTTGATCGAGTAACTGCCCGACGTCGACCCCTTGGCGGATCGCGGCGTCGAGTTCCATGAGCGCCCCGGCGGCGTTGCGGGCTACGAGATGTTCGACCATCGTAGCTAGCCGCGCGTCGGCGGCGATGCCGAGCAGGCGTTGCACGTCGTCCACGGTGATCGACTTGCCGCCGGCCGACATGATTTGTTCGAGCAACGATTGGCTGTCGCGCATCGAACCGGCTGCGCGTCGCGCGAGCAGGTCGATCGCTTCCGGATCAACTGCGATTCCTTCGATCTCGGTGATCTGGCGCAATCGTTCGGCGATCATCGTCATCTCAACGCCGGCGAAATCGAATCGCTGGCAGCGCGAGAGAATCGTGATCGGAATCTTTTCCGGCTCGGTCGTGCAGAAGATGAATTTCACATGCTCGGGCGGTTCTTCCAACGTCTTCAACAGGGCGTTGAAGGCGTCGCGCGAGAGCATGTGAACTTCGTCGATGATGTAGACTTTGAACCGAGCGCGGCTCGGCCGGACGTTGACGTTCTGCCGCAGTTGGCGGATGTCGTCGATGCCGCGATTGCTGGCACCGTCGATTTCAATTACATCGACGTCGTCGCCCGACGTGATGCCGCGGCAAATATCGCACTCGTTGCAGGGCTTGTCGGACGGCCCGTTCACACAGCAGAGGGCCTTGGCAAAGATTCGGGCCGCCGAGGTCTTGCCGACCCCGCGCGCCCCGGTGAACAAGTAGGCGTGGCCGATGCGGTTCGAATGGATCGCCCCGGCCAGGGCTTGGGCAACATGCTGCTGGCCGACCAACTCGACGAACGACTGCGGCCGATAGCGGCGGGCGACGACGACGTACTCGCTCCCCATGCCGGAAGCCGGTCCGTCGGGGGCGTCGTCAGCGGGAGTCAGCAGTTCGGCCATATTCGGTCCGAGGTGCGAAATCGACTTTTCCGTCTCACACGATTCGAGAGGGAATTATCAACTGATTAGCGAATCGCGTGCCGGTTCTTGGCATCTGAACAAAGTATCTAAACAACGACGGCCTCGGATGAGAGGCCCACCGCACAAAGGGCTGACTGCTTATGGCTGCTGGATTTCTCCCCTGACCAGGTTCACAGGACCCCATTGCGGGGGCCTCTCATCGGAGGCCGTCGTAATGGTTTTGGCACACTATTTGTACACGCCGCGAGGCGAATCGTCAAAAGGCTATGGGCCAAGAAGTTGGGATCGCACAGCCCGGTGCGGCTTGCCCGCCAAAAACGGGGCGCTACGATACGTTACCCCACGAACGAGATTTTTTCAGAACTCTTCATTCTCTCAGCGCATTCAACAGCAGGCGGACCGTTATGTCGGCGAAGCAACGACTCCAGAAACGTTTGCAAGCGGCTCGCGATTACAGTTGCGCCCTGCTGGCCGATTTCAAAACGCCCGAGGAATGGACCCATCAGGTCCACGCCAACGCGAATCACGCGCTCTGGTTCGCCGGGCACATGGCGGTCTCCGATAACTTCTTCGTTTCCAACTTGGCGGCCGAGCGAGTCGCCCGACGGCCGGAGTTTGAGAAGGCGTTTGGGACCGGCTCGCAGCCGACGAGCAACCCGGCCGACTATCCGCCGGTCGCCGACGTGCTGGCCTACATGAAGGAACGTCGCGCCACGCTGCTCGACGTGCTCAACGGCCTGAGCGATGCGGAACTCGAACAGCCGCTCGCCAAAGGTACGCCCGACTTTCTGCCCGACGTCGGCTCGGTCTTCGAAACGGCCGTGTGGCACGAAGGTCTGCACAGCGGCCAACTCTCGGTCTGCCGCCGCTCGATGGGGCATCAACCGGTGATGCCGTCGCCCGAACCGGCCGCATCGAAATAATCGGCTGCTCAACTGCCGCTTTCTGCGACGACCAAAATCTTCTGCGCCGCGTCGTGCCCCAACGTGATCGTCCGTCCGTCGACGGCGACGGTCAGGGCCCCCGACTCGACACGGTTCGTCACGACCTCGCCTTGCACGCCGATCGTCAAGCGCGAGTCGGCCAAGAAGCGTAAGAAGTCGGGCGATTGATCGAGCACACGCACAAAGCGGAATGGCTCGCCGGGGCCGCACTCCGCCAACTGCCGGCCGGCCGCTTCGTCGACGGAGCCGTCGGCGCGCGGGATCGGGTCGCCGTGCGGGTCGGCCTTCGGGTGCCCTAGGAACGCATCGATCCGGTCGACCAGTAAATCGCTGACGGCGTGCTCCATGTGCTCGGCCTCTTCGTGCACTTCGTCCCACGTCATCTTCAAGGTTTGCACCAAGAACAACTCGATGAGTCGATGTCGGCGCGTGATCCGCAGGGCTAGCGTCGTTCCTTGCTGCGTTAGGCGCACCCCTTCGTACGGCGTGTACGTCGCCAGGCCGCTTTCTCCCAGCGTTTTCAACATGCTGGTCACCGTGCCGGGCGAGACGCCGAGCGACGTCGCCAGCACGCCGGTCGACGCCGGGCCGCCGCTGGCGCGATTGCAGATGTGATAGATCGTCTTCAGGTAGTTTTCGACCGTGAGGCTCGTCATCCTCGACCTCGGACAAGGGGGGCGGCAGTGCAGACTATAGATTATCACGCCGACCAACTCCGGCGTAAGGCGGTCATGCCGCAACAATCCGTCGTCGCGCGGCCATGACGAAGCCGCAGATTGAGATCGTCTCGGCGGCCGACTATAACGACGTCGCCCGAGTTCACTCCGGTCCCGCTCCGTAGGGCTCCATTACGTTGGGCACAGCTTCGCTTCGTCATTATTTCTTCTTGTGAGATTCCCGCCATGCGTTGTCTTCTCGCCCTCCTTCTTGTGTTGGGAATGAACATGAAGTCGCCTGCTGCCGTGTTTGTTTACGTCTCGAAGGCTCCCGAAGAGGAGATTCAGATTTACAAGTTGAACCCGGCCGACGGCTCGCTCAGCGAAGTCGAGACGGTCAAGGTCGGCGGACAGCCCGGCGCGATCGGCTTCGATCCGACCCACAAGTTCATGTACGCCTCGATTCGCTCGACGAACAGCATTGCCGCCTACCAAGTCGACGCCGCCACCGGGAAAGTCAAACTGCTCAACACGGTGCCACTCACCTTTGGCCAGAACGCCGCCTTCGTCGGCACCGACCGCACGGGCAAGTGGTTGATCTCAGCTTCGTATCTCGGCGCACAGACGGTCGTGCACAAGCTCAATGCCGACGGCACGATCGACCCGACCGCCGTCGACACGCAAGAGACGGCGAAGACGGCCCACAGCTTCGGCCAAGATCGCGAGAACAAATTCGTCTTCGTGCCGCACGTCGCGCCGAACGCCGTCTATCAGTTCCGCTTCGACGCCGCGACCGGCAAGCTCACGCCGGCCGGACAAGCCGTGGGCGGCAAGGACGACGCGGGCCCGCGGCACATCGCGCTGCATCCGACGCTCGACTTCATGTACACCTCCGACGAGTCGGGCCGCAGCATTACTGCCTACCGCCTCGATCCAGCGACCGGCCTGACGCCGGTGCAGACGCTGTCGACGGTACCGCCCGAATACGAAGACAAAGGGGGGAGCACGGCCGAGGTAAAAATTCACCCGAGCGGCAAGTTTGTTTGGATTTCAAACCGCGGCCACGACAGCCTCGCCGGCTTCACGATCGCCGCCGACGGCAAGCTGACCGCGAATGGCCACGCCCCGACGGAAGAAAAGCCGCGCTCGTTCGAAATCGACCCGAGCGGCAAGTACGTCTTCGGCGCGGGCGAAGCCTCCGGCAAACTCGCCGTCTTCCGCTGCGACGAATCAACAGGCAAACTCGAACGGATCCGCACCTACCCGATCGGCAAAAGCCTAACGTGGGTCAAGGCGGTCGAGTTGGGCAAGTAGTAACCGAGTCGTGTTGTGCCGACGTCCGGAGCACCAAAGGGGCGAAACATAATAGCCCAGGGCGCAGCCCTGGGTGACCATGCACACGCATCAAATGTTCTCCAGCCCCATCGGGGCGAAACATCGAATGCCGATCGCCAAATTGTGTCGCCCCGATGGGGCTTTCGCATCCGCGTTGGGTTCGAGTACCCAGGGCTGCGCCCTGGGCTAACTTGTTTCGCCGCTTTGCGGCTCTCGGATCGTATGGTTGTTCGGCCTTAAAGCGTCGCTAACGTTTCCTTCGCTGCGGCGATCGTGCTGTCGATGTCGGCCTCGGTGTGGGCCGCGGAGACGAACAGCGCTTCGTATTGGCTGCACGGCATATAGCTGCCGCGGTCGATGAGGCCCCAGAAATATTTGGCGAAGCGGGCTGTGTCGCTCTTGGCGGCGCTTTCCCAGTCGGTTACCGGGCCGGGGTTGAAGAAGAGCGTCATCATGCTGCCGACGCGGGCCGTGCCGTGTTCGACGCCGGCCGCTTTCGCCGCGGCATTGAGTCCCGCTTCGAGGCGGGCCGTCAGTTGATCGAGCTTCGGGTACGGGTTCGCGTCGCGAAGGACCCGGAGCGTCGCCGAGCCGGCGGCCGTCGCGAGCGGATTGCCCGACAGGGTGCCGGCCTGAAACACCTTGCCGGCCGGCAGGATGTGATTCATCACGTCGGCGCGACCGCCGTACGCCCCGACCGGCAGCCCGCCGCCGACGATTTTTCCCAGCGTCGTCAGGTCGGGTTTGATACCGAGCAGCGATTGGGCCCCGCCGAGCGCGACGCGGAAGCCGGTCATCACTTCGTCGAAGATCAGCAGCGCGCCGTGTTTCGTCGTCAGCTCACGCAGCGCCTTCAAGAAATCCGGCGACGGGCGGACGAGGCCCATGTTGCCGACGACCGGTTCCAGAATGACGCCGGCGATTTGGTCGCCGTGTTTTGCAAAGGCCGCGGTCAGATCGGCGACGTCGTTATAGCGAAGACTGAGCGTGTCTTTCGCCGTGCCGGCCGTCACCCCCGGCGAGTTCGGAACGCCGAGCGTTGCGGCCGAACTTCCCGCGGCGACGAGCAGGCTATCGACGTGCCCGTGGTAGTTGCCGCCGAATTTGACGATGACGTCGCGGCCCGTGAACCCGCGGGCTAGGCGGATTGCGCTCATCGTCGCTTCGGTGCCGCTGCTGACGAGCCGAACTTTTTCGATGCTCGGCACGCAGGCGATAATGAGTTCGGCCAGTTCGCTTTCGGCCTCGGTCGGCGCGCCGAAGGTCGTCCCCTTGCTGAGCGCCTTTTCGATCGCCGCAACGACCGTCGGGTGACGATGGCCGAGGATCAGCGGGCCCCACGAGCCGATGTAGTCGATGTAGCGATTGCCGTCGATGTCGTAGAGATAGGCCGCTTCGCCGCGCTCGAAAAAGATCGGCTCGCCGCCGACGCCGCCGAACGCGCGGGCCGGACTATTGACGCCGCCGGGGATGAGATTCTTAGCACGAGCGAACGCGGCGGAACTTTTGGTGCGTGACATGTTGTTGTGTTTCAAGTGAGTGTTATTTGGCCGCGGGACTTGTCCCCGCGCGCTTGGTAAATCGTTATTCGGCAGAACACGCGGGGACGAGCCCCGCGGCTAAATGGGAGCTACGACTTCAACCATCGGGCCAAATCTTTCGCCCAGTAGGTGATGACGATCGACGCTCCGGCGCGGACGATGCCCGTGATGATTTCGGTCGCTACGGTTCGCTCGTCGATCCAGCCTTTGGCGGCGGCCGCTTTGACGAGTGAGTATTCGCCTGACACGTTATACGCGGCGACCGGCACGCCGGGAAACTGCCTATGGACCGCGGCGATGATGTCGAGATACGCCAGCGCCGGCTTGATCATCACGATGTCGGCCCCTTCGGCGACGTCGAGCGCCACTTCGCGCAGCGCCTGACCGGGATCGGAGGCGGAGTCCATTTGATAGGAACGACGATCGCCCGACTGCGGCGTGCTTTCGGCCGCCTCGCGGAATGGACCGTAAAACCCGCCGGCGTATTTCGCGGAGTAGGCCATCACCGGCAGGTGCGAGAAGCCGGCGTCGTCGAGCGCGAAGCGAATCGCGCCGATCATACCGTCCATCATTCCGCTCGGGGCGACGATATCGGCGCCGGCCTGCGCGTGGCTGACGACTTGTTTCGCCAGGAGTTCGAGCGTCGCGTCGTTGTTGACGTCAGTGCGCCCCGTCGATTGATCGAGCACGCCGCAATGACCGTGGTCGGTGTACTCGCAGAAGCAGACGTCGGTGACGGTGAGCAGTTGCGGGGCCGTCGCTTTGACGGTCCGGATCGCCTGCTGGATGATGCCGTCGTCGGAGTAGGAGTCGCTGCCGAGCGGGTCTTTCTTGTCGGGGATGCCGAACAGCAGTACGCCGCCGAGCCCGAGTGAGGCAACCTCGGCGACTTCCTTTTCCAACTCGTCGAGCGAAAGTTGGAAGACGCCCGGCATCGAGCTGATTTCCTTCCGCACGCCGCGCCCCGGCTTGACGAAGAGCGGGTAGAGGAACTGGCTCGGATGCAATCGCGTCGTCCGGACCATCTCGCGCAACTTCGGGAGTTGCCGCAGTCGGCGGAGGCGGGTCGTCGGAAACTGGCCGAGCGGGAGCGTGTCGAAATCCATGCGAGATGCCGTGAGGGTTAGGGTTGTTTTTGCGTGGCGATGCCGGACGGCGTGGACTCGAGCGCGCGGCGCGCTTGGGCGACGGCGTCGGCAGCCCACGATTCGTCGGCGTATAGTTCGATGATGGCGAGGCGGATGCGGGCCGCTTCGTCGGGGTTCTCGGCCGCGATCGCAGCGGCGCGGACGAGCTGCTTTACGATCACCGCCCGATCGCTCCGCGATTGGGCGGCGGCCAGTTGGTCGAGTCGGGCGAGTTGCTTTTGCGCCAACAACAGGCACTCCCGCGATTGTTTGGTAGCGTCCGGCGAGTCGTGAAACAGATCGACGACCGCTTGGAGTTTCTTGCGACCGAGAGCCGGATCCAAGTTTACGTACCCGATCGCTTCGATGTAGGCCCGTTCGACGGGGGATAATCCCTCGTTCTTAGCGAGAATCTTGCCGCGGAGCTCGAACTTTCGTTGCAGCCGATACAGGTCAATCTCTTGCAAGTAGTTCTGCAGTTCGCGAGCGCGACGATCGTCCGAGTAATAGTTCAAGAACTCGTCGATCTCGCGCTCGACGTCGATCAGGCGTTCGACCTTTCCTTCGGCCGCAGCGTCGGCGACGCGCGCGTACAGCTTCTCGGCCGACGGCGGCTGGAGCCAGTACCAGGTGAGCGCGCCGAGGCTGAGCATGGTGACGACCAAGCCCCAGGTTTGCGGCGAGATCCATGGCGGGGAGTCTTCTTCGATCCGATCAAACTTGCGATGCTCGTCGCGCGCTACCGGCGTGTACGACCGGCTGGCGAACGTCGCCGACGAACGCGACGGCTCGGCTTCGACGAGAGCCGGTCGCGGCGCGGCCGGAGCGATCCGAAAGTCGGTGGTATCGTGCAGCGAAGCTTCGGAACTGAGCCCCAGCTCATCCGAATTCGGTACAGGAGAAGGGGGGAGTGCCGTCAGGGCCTCGGCGATGTTCTCGTCGGCATTCGGCAGCGATGGACGAAGTGCGGCACGCACGGGGGGCGCGATCGGCGAGTCGTCGGCGAGTTGCACATCGGAGTTCGCCGCCGCTTGAGCCGCCTTCGCGGCTAAGAGGGCTTCGAGTGCCCGCGAGGTCATCATCGCGCTCGGCATGCGCTTCATCGGATCTTTGTTCAGCAGTTGCAGCACGAGGTCGTTCAAAGGACGTGGGACCGACGGTTGCAATCGAGTGATCGGCTCCGGCTCGGCGAACCGTTGCAGTTGCAACATCTCGACCAGCGACTTCGCCCGGAACGGCGGACGCCCGGCGAGCAACGCGTAGAGGACGCCGCCGAGACTGTAGAGATCGGAGCGATATGTCGTCGGGCGACCGTCGGCTTGCTCGGGAGCCATGTACTCGGCGGTGCCGATGACGCCACCGTCGGCCGTCATGCCGGAGTTGCCGAAGAGCTTGGCGATGCCGAAGTCGGAGAGCTTGATCGTGCCGTCGGTCGTAAGCAGCAGGTTCGCCGGTTTGATGTCGCGATGAATGATGCCGCGGTCGTGAGCGTGCTTCAGGGCTCGGCAGATTTGGATGCCGATCCGCGTCGCTTCTTCCCAACTGAACGAACGACCTTGCTCCAGGGCTTCTTGCAGGCTGCAACCGTCGATCAGTTCCATCGCGTAGTAGCGGCTGCCGTCGTCGTCGCCGTAGCCGAGGATGCGGACGATGTTCGGATGGCTGAGCATCCGCAGGCTTTCAATCTCGGCGGCGAATCGATCATGGAAGCCGTCTTCGGGGCCGTGCAGCGCGGTCAGCACCTTCACGGCGACCGTTTCCCCCGTCACGTCGGTCGTTGCGGCGTAGACGGTCCCCATCCCGCCGCGACCGATGCGCCGGTCCAACCGATACGGGCCGAGACGTTCGAGATTCATGGCCGAGTTGGGAACGGATGTGGGGTGCGCCGCGTAATCTCATCGTAACCGCCGGTTGCGCCGCTTGCCAACCGGTCGTCGTCCTCGGCACAATGCTGCCATTCGTTCGCGCGGCCTGCGACGGACGAACTTCGCATCGCCTTCCTATCCATAATTCTCCGAGCCCCTCGACTTCCAAGATGTCTTCTACCGTCATCACGCTCGCTCGTACCGAGAACCAAGTCCGCAGCCTGGCGCAATACGCCCTCGATTTTCTCGCGGGTAAGATCGGCGAGCCGAGCGAGGCCGTGTTCCAAGCGACCGAGCGATTTCAACTCGACGCAGTCGCCTGCGGCGTGTCGGCCTTGGCGTTGGGAACGAATGCGCCGGCCGTGCTGCGGCGCGAGGCGCTAGAGTATCCGCGTGCGGCCGGCAAGCAAGGCGGCGGCGTGCCGTGCTTCGGCAGCCGCGCGACGGTCGCTCCGGAGAAAGCGGTGGTCGCCAACTCGGCGGCCGTGCGCGAGTGGGACTCGAACGGCACAAACTTCGGCTACGATCCGGCTCGCGGCCACACGGCAGGCGAGTTCGGCCACAACGATTTCTATCCCGTCGCAGTCGCGGCCGCACAACGGGCCGGCTTCGACGGTCCGCAAACCCTGCGGGCCATGCTGCTCATCGATGAGATTCGAGGCCGGCTGGCGGAAGTCTTCTCACTCAAAACGTACAAAATTGATCACGTCGTCCACGGCGCTATCGCCTCGGCGATCGTCTACGGTGCGGCCCTCGGCGCGACGGTCGAGCAAATCGAGTCGGCCGTCGGCATGACGGTCGCCCATTACATTCCGTTCCGCGCGATCCGGGCCGGCAAGCAACTCTCCGACTCGAAGGGCTCGTCGGCTGCGATCAGTTCGGAAGTCGCCGTGCTCAGCATGTGCCGCGCGATGCGCGGGTTCATCGGGCCGGCCGACATCTTCCGTAATCCCGAGGCGATCTTCTGCTTGTTTGAAAAGCCGTCTCGCAAGGGAGAGAGTCCGTTCGATCTCGTCGTCGGCAATCAGGGCGACGACTATGCCGTGATGGGGATGCATTTCAAGATCGGGCTGTACGAACACCAATCGGCCGGCGCGATTCAAGGTCTGATCGATCTGCTGACGAAGCATCCGCAACTGCTCGCGGACGAATCGAAACTGAAAAAGCTCGTCATCACAATTTACGAGCCTGCATTCGGCATCATCGGCGATCCGGCGAAACGCGATCCGCGGACTCGACAAAGTGCCGATCACTCGATGGTTTATATCGTTGCCACACTGCTGCGAAAGGCGTTGCAGAGCAAGCGCGCCGGTTGGGAAGAGTTGATGCTGCTGCCGCAGGACTACGACGACGCGGCCCTCGTCGAGCCGTTGACGCGACGGCTGATCGAGAAGATCGACTTCCGCCACGGCGGTCGTGAGTTCGATGAACGCTATCCTGACGGGATTCCGACGTCGCTCGAAATCGAACACGCCGACTTAGGGAGCTTGTCGAGCGGGCTCGTCATGTACCCGGAAGGGCACGCGCGCAATCGGAGCGGCAACTTGGAGCGGCTCTTGAAGACAAAGTTCGAATGCTTGGCGGCGCTCGGAGTCGACGA
>CAMCTH010000012.1 GCA_945877965.1 Planctomicrobium piriforme
TCCGGGCAAATACAATCAGGACATGCCTCCGTGTCCCGCCGTTAACTTGCCACGCCGATGATTTCTATGACGATAAGACTCCTCTTCGCGCTCCCGGCGATCTTCTGTGCGACTTGGTTGCAGGCCGCCGAGCCGCCGCTGCCGCCGACGATCGATTTCAATCGCGACGTCCGGCCGATCCTGTCGGACAACTGTTTCTTCTGCCACGGCCCCGATGCGAACCATCGCGAAGCGGAGCTAAGGCTCGATCTGCGCGACGACGCAATCGAGCACGATGCAATCGTTCCCGGCAAGCCGGACCGGAGCAGCTTAATCGTGCGGATTCTGAGCGACGACGCCGACGAGGTCATGCCGCCACCGGATTCGAACAAGCAGTTGGACGAGCGGCAAAAGGAAATTCTGAAACGCTGGATCGCACAAGGGGCCGAGTATCGCAAGCACTGGGCCTACGAACCGCCGGCGAAGGCCGTGATCCCGGCGGGCGAGAACGGCGTCGATGTATTGGTGCGAAAGCGGCACGCAGAAATCGGCCTCAAGCCGTCGCCCGAAGCGGACCGACGGACGCTGATCCGGCGATTGTATTCCGACCTGCTCGGCCTGCCGCCGACGCCGGAGGAAGTGCAGAAGTTCGTCAGTGATTCGTCACCGGATGCTTACGAGCAACTCGTCGAGCGCGTGTTGCAGAATCCGCATTACGGCGAGCGGATGGCGATCGCGTGGCTCGACGTCGTTCGCTTCGCCGACACGATCGGCTATCACAGCGACACGCCGCGCAACGTCTGGCCCTATCGCGATTGGGTGATTAACAGCTTCAACAAGAACAAGCCGTTCGATCAGTTTACGATCGAGCAAGTCGCTGGCGACCTGCTCCCCGAAGCGACGCAAGAGGCGCGGATCGCCTCGGCCTTCAATCGTCTGCTGCTGACGACCGAAGAAGGAGGCGCACAGGCGAAGGACTACGAATCGCGGATGCTGACCGACCGGGTCCGCGCGATCGGGGCCGCCTGGCTCGGCCAGACGACGGGCTGCGCGCAATGTCACGATCACAAGTTCGATCCCTTCACGGCGCGCGACTTCTATTCGCTCGGGGCGTTCTTCGCCGACATTCAAGAGCCGATCGTCGGCAAGCGCGAAGACGGCATGCTCGTGATCGGCCAGGAGGATGAAAAGCAACTGATGGAGTTGGATACCAAACTGGCTGCCGCCAAGAAGGTGTTCGACGCCGTCCGTCCGCAACTCGACGCCGCGCAGAAAGAATGGGAAAGCGAGTTGGCGAAGGACGAGTCGAAGCTGGCCGCGCTGGCGAAGGAGTCTAAGGCGACGGCCGATCTGCTGAAGAAGAAGTCGCAGGATCGCAAAGCCAAAGAGCAGGAAGCGATTCAAACTTACTTTCGCACGAAGGTGACGAAATTAGGTCATGCCGAACTCGCCTCGTTCACCAAGGCGGAGCAAGAACGGAAAGTGTTCTACGACACGTTGCCGAAGTGCCTCGTCACGGTGAGCAGCGCGAAGCCGCGGACCGTCCGCATTTTGCCGCGCGGCAATTGGATGGACGAAAGCGGCGAAGCCGTGAAACCTGCGCTGCCCCACTATCTGCCGCAACCGCAAGCCGGCGATCGCCCGCTGACGCGACTCGATTTGGCCGAGTGGCTTGTCTCGAAAGAGAACCCGCTGACGCCGCGGACGGTGATGAACCGCGTCTGGAAACAATTCTTCGGCACCGGTCTGAGCAAAGTGCTCGATGATCTCGGCGCGCAGGGCGAGACGCCGCAGAACTTGGCGTTGCTCGATTGGCTGGCGTGCGAGTTTCGCGACGGCGGCTGGGACATGAAGCAGATGGTTCGGACGATCGTCACCAGCGCGACGTACAAACAAACATCGACGGCGACGCCCGAACTCCTGGCGGCCGATCCGTACAATCGTGAGTATGCCCGGCAGAGTACGTTCCGCGCCGACGCCGAGTTGGTGCGCGACGGAGCCTTGGCGATCGCGGGACTGCTGTCGACCGAAATCGGCGGGCCGAGTGCGAAGCCGTATCAACCCGGCGACTACTGGGAGAATCTCAACTTCCCCAAGCGACAGTACGCCGCCGACCAGAACGCCGCGCAGTATCGTCGCGGGCTTTACACTTGGTGGCAGCGATCGTTTTTGCATCCCAGCATGGCGGCGTTCGACGCGCCGAGTCGTGAGGAATGCTGCGCCGAACGGAATCGCTCGAACATTCCGCAGCAGGCGCTCGTGCTGCTCAACGATCCGACGTACGTCGAAGCGGCCCGCGTCTTCGCCGCCCGCATTCTCAGCGAGGGCGGCAAGGCGACGGATGAACGGCTCGCGTGGGCGTGGCAGCTTGCCCTGCAACGCGAGCCGAGCGCGGACGAACTCGCCGTCGTGCGTCCGCTGTTGGAACGACATTTAGCCACCTATCGAAAAGATCCAACCGCGGCCGCCGCGTTGCTGAAGACCGGAATCGCCCCGGTCCCGGAGTCGTTCGACGCCGCGGAGTTGGCGGCTTGGACGCATGTAGCGCGGGTGTTACTGAATCTGCACGAAACGATTACGAGGTCCTAGCCCATGACAAATCCCACCCCCGCGCAACTCGCCACGCGGCGCACCTTTCTGGGTAAAACCTCGCAAGGACTCGGCGCGGTGGCGCTCGCCTCGTTGCTCCGTCCCGCCGCGTTGCAGGCCGCGCCGATGCCCGGCGTGCTCACCAAACTCCCTTACGCGCCGAAAGCGAAGCGAGTGATCTGGTTGACGATGGCCGGCGGACCTTCGCATCTCGAAACGTTCGACCCGAAGCCCAAGCTCGCCGAGATGCATGGGCAACCGATGCCCGAGAGTTTGACGAAAGGCCAGCAGCTCGCGCAACTGCAAGGTCAGAAGCTCACCTGCTTCGGGCCGCAGCATCCGTTCGCGAAGTTCGGCAAGAACGGGACTGAGATCTGTTCGTTGTTTCCGCATTTCGGTTCGGTGCTCGACGACGTCTGCTTGATCCGCTCGATGACCACCGACGCAATCAATCACGATCCGGCCCACATGTTCATGAACACCGGCTCGCAGATCGCGGGCCGACCGAGTATGGGAGCTTGGGTGACGTATGGACTCGGTTGCGAGGCGGAAGACCTGCCGGGCTTCGTCGTGCTGACATCGCTGGGCCAAGGGGGGCAAAACCAACCGATCGCCGCGCGACAGTGGAGCAGCGGCTTCTTGCCGAGTCGCTATCAAGGCGTGCAGCTTCGAGCGAAAGGCGATCCGGTCCTGTATCTCACGAATCCCGCCGGGGTTTCGCGCGATCAACAGGGGGCCGACGTCGCGGCGATCAACGCCTTGAACAAGCGGCAAGAATCAATCGCGCACGATCCCGAGATCGCGACTCGCATTGCTCAGTACGAGATGGCGTTCCAAATGCAAGCGAGCGTGCCGGAGTTGATGGACGTCGCCGACGAGGGGGCCAAGACGCTCGAACTCTACGGCTGCACGCCGGGCGACGGTTCGTTCGCTTCGAACTGCTTGCTGGCTCGCCGACTGGCCGAGCGCGGCGTCCGCTTCATTCAGCTCTATCACAAAGACTGGGATCATCACGGCGGCGTGAAAGAAGGGGTCGCTTTGAAGGCGAAGGAGATCGATCGGGCTTGCATGGCCTTGATCACCGATCTCAAGCAACGCGGCATGCTCGACGAGACGCTGATCGTCTGGGCCGGCGAGTTCGGCCGGACTCCGATGTCGCAAGGCGGCAGCGGTCGCGATCACCACAACAAAGCGATGTCGGTCTGGTTGGCCGGCGCGGGAGTTCGCGGCGGCCTGGTCTACGGCGCGTCGGACGAACTCGGCTATGCCGCCGTCGAAAATGTTTGCACCGTGCACGACCTGCACGCGACGATGCTACATCAGCTTGGCATCAAGCACGATGCGTTCAGCGTCAAGTTCCAAGGCCTCGACGCGCGGTTGACCGGCGTCGAAGGAGGAACTCGCGTGCTGAAGGATATTCTGAGTTAGGCTGCTCTCGATGCGGAAATAGCAAGCCTTGAAACTGCTCGGACGTTTTACAGGCCCGTGAGCGTGCCGGTGCTCGACCCAAAACGGTCCGCTTCGATCCCCATTTGTTGCAGCATGCTGACGAACAGGTTGCTCAGCGGCGGGTGATTGTTTTCGTCGAACGCCAAGTGTTGGCCGTGTTTGAAACCGCCGCCGGTCAGCAGCACCGGCATGTTCTTCACCGAGTGTTTTGAGGCATCGGCGAGGTTGCTGCTGAAGAAGATCATCGTCCGGTCGAGCAGCGATTCACCTTCTTCGCGCGTCTGCTTCAATTGCGTGAAGAAGTCGCGCAAGGTCTTCATCTTTTCGATTTCGAGCGCCTTGAGCTGCGCGATCTTCGCCGGGTCCTTGCCGTGATGCGAAAGGTCGTGATGCCCTTGGCTGACGCCTGGGATCGGCGGGACGCCGCTCGTCCCCAGCAGCTGCAACGTCAGTAGCCGGCTCGAATCGGTTTGGATCGCCAGATGCATGAGGTCGAACCAAACTCGCGTCTTGCCGATCAGGTCGGTCGAGTTCATCACGTTCTGCGGCGGCTTCACGTCGACCTTCGGTTTGGGTCGTTTCGACCACGCCTCGGCCTGAGCCAGTCGCTGCTCCAACTCGCGGACGCTGGTGAAGTACTCGTCGAGTTTCTCGCGATCATTCACGCCGAGACCGGGACGCAGTCGCCGCGATTGCTCGCGGACCGCATCGAGCACGCTCTTGCCGTCTTGCAAACGGCGGGCTTGCGCGGCGACTTCGTCGGGCCGCCCTTCGAGAAACAGCTTGGCGAAGACGCCCGACGGCCAACTCTCGGTGGGGACCGGCGCGCCGCTGCGAGTCCATGACAAGCCCGAGCCTTCGCACGAAAGCGAGAGGCTCGCGAAGCGTGTTTCGCCCAGTAGATGCTCGGCCGCAAACTGATCGAGCGAGATGGAATTGCGAAAGCCTGCCCGTCGTTCCGGATGCGGCGCGGCGGTCAAGAAACTTTGGTTCGAGTCATGGCTCGGGCCGACGTCGGGATGCGATAGTCCCGAGACGACCGTGAAGTCGTCGCGGAAATCCTTGAGCACTTCCAGATAGGGCGACAAGGTGTAGTCGCGTCCCGTTTGCTCGGGAAAGAAGTTGGCCGGATGCACGCCGAGCGGCGTGTTGATGCAGACCATCCGTCGCTTCGTCTTCACGGCGTCATTGGCGGCCTGAGCGCGCGGCTTCATGGCATCGAGCAACGGCAACGCGATGGCGACGCCCGTGCTACGCAGGAACGTGCGGCGATGAATCTTCACGGCGATATCCTCTTTCCAACGAAACGCGACGGGCGAGGCGATTTATTCGGAAACTACTTCTCTTGGAACAACGGGCTTTGCACGACCTCATGCACGAGCGAGCGCAGGCCGTAATCGTGATCGCGAATGCGGGCAACGACGGCGTCGATCTCGGCCCGGTCGACCGTCGTCGGGGCCGCGCCGGTGCCGTAGGTGATCAGCTTCGCCGTCAGCGCGCGGGCCAGTTGGTCTTTATCGCGCAGCAGCAATTGTTTGTATTCGTCGATGTTCGCGAACGGTTGACCGTCGGCGGTCTCGTACGAGGGATCGACTTTCTTGCCGATGTGATAGGCCATCCGTCGGCCGTCGATGACGACCGAATCGCCGCTCCCCGTCACTCGATAACGATCGCGCAACCCGCCGATGCAGTCGAAGCTCTCGAGCGCGAAGCCGGGGGGATCGATTTGCGAATGGCATCCGGCGCAGGCCGTCGACTCGCGATGCTTGGCCAGCTGTTCGCGGATCGTCGTGGCCCCGCGAATGTCGGGATCGATGGCGGGAACGTCGTCCGGCGGCGGCGAGGGGGGCGTCCCCAACAGTCGATCCAATACCCACGCCCCGCGCATCACCGGCGAGGTCGTCGTCCCGTTAGACGTCACTTTCAGCACGGCGGCCATCGTCAACACGCCGCCGCGACGGCTTTCGGGCGGGAGCTTCGTCTTCTGAAACTCCCAGCCGTCGGGACCCGCGATGCCGTAATGCTTCGCCAGCCGGCCGTTGAGCATCGTGAAGTCGGACGACGTAAAGTTGACGAGACTGAGATCATGCTGGAGCACTTCATCGAAGAAGAGTTCCGTCTCGCGAATCATCGAGACCTTGAGCAGATGATCGAACTCGGGATACAGAATGTGGCTTGGTTCCGTGAAGTCAATCTCGCGCAGGCCGAGCCATTGACCGACGAAGTTCTCGGTGAAGGTCGCCGCCCGCGGGTGCTTGAGCATCCGCTCCACTTGGCTCCGCAGTTGCGCTGGGTCGCTCAGCTTGTTTTGCTCGGCGAGCGTGAAAAGCTCCTCGTCGGGCATCGTGCTCCACAAGAAGTACGACAGTCGAGCGGCCAGGGCATGATCGTTCAGCTTGCCCGGCGTTTCGCGGAGGAACAGAAACTCCGGCGATAGCAGCACGCCTTTGAGGGCGGCCCGGATCGCTTGCTCGAAGGTGTAGCCCGCCGCAAGTTTCGTCGTGACGATCTCGACGTAGGGGCGAACGTCGTCGTCGTTCACCGGACGACGGAACGCCTGCCGCGCGAACTTGCGGAGAATGCGTTCGGCGTCGACCGACGGTTGCTCGGAAACAACTTCGACGCGAGTGCTGAAGTTGTAAGCCGGCGCAGACTTCTGCGGCAGATCGTCAAACAGACGACGGTGGCTTTGGGGAGGCCAGGTTTCGTTGAGCGGCCCTTCGACCTCGACGTACTGCACCGCCAAGCCGGGCCCTTCGTACGCGTCGCCGCCGACTTGCTTGACGGTGTTCGCACCGGCGAGGCCGTAGGGGAGTATCGAGATCGTCGTCTTCGGTTCCATGTAGCGAACGAACTCGAAAACCTTCGGCTCGCCGGGCGGCGCGTCGAAGTAACCGACTAGGCCGCTTTTGCCGGTCAGGCGCGTGTTGCCGGCCGTCACGCGGAACGTCACCGGCTTGCCGGGACTTTGAAAGGCCGACGCGGAGATGCGGAAGCGATACCAACCTCCCTCCTGCGGATAGAACTTCGAGACGCCGACGTTGTGCCAAGCCGACGAGCAGAAGCAGACGACCGTGTCGTCGAGAAAACGATAGACCTTTTCGGTCGTCGTGCGAACCGGATGCGATTCTTTCAGGCTGTAGCGATTCTTGGCGAGCGGCGGCGGTTGCGGACGATTCGCGATCGCCAAGTTCAGCGCGGCGTCGGCCGCTTCGAGATAGCGATCCATCAAGAACGAAGACGTGTGGAGCGCCGCCCCGGCGTTGTCGAAGCCGTTCGCCGAACCGTCTTGCGGCAACTGCTCTTTTAGATCGATCTGAATCCCCAGGAGATCGCAAATCGTGTTTTGGTATTCGGCCCGATTGAGTCGACGCAGGACGACGCGTCCTTCTTTCGCGCGACGCGCCATTTCGGCCGAGCGGGTTTCTGCTTCGACCCAGGTCGAAAGCAAGCGCACTTCGTCGGCGCTTAGCCGCGGCTTCGACTCCGGCGGCATCTGACCCAAGACGACCCGTTCCACCGCATGCCGCCAGCGCGACGAGTCTTCGACGTCGAACGTCGGCTTTGCTTCGTCGAGTCGCAGATCCCCTTCTTGCTTTGCAGAACTGTGGCATTCGAAGCAATGCTTCATCAGCAACGGGCGAACCTCGCGATCATAGCGATCCGGTTTCGATCCGATCGAATCTTCCGCCGAGACCGCAGAAGACGTCGATGCAACTAACGCGGCAACGAGAATCGCGGTCGCGAGTCGTCGGGATCGGAGGAGCGGAGCGTCAGACCATCGCCAGCGTTTCATGCAGCGGCCCTTGCGGAGAGGGAGAGATCGACGGCGGGCAGAGTCGTAGCGGCGGGGGAGCAAGTCGAAGGGGCGCGTCGAGCGGGTACTCGTATCTTAGTGCAACGACGAACGGGCCGCGATTTGATTTTCGACGCGTTGCCGCCTGCTATCGGGGGAGGCGAGTCGATGAATCGCGTCGTTCGATCCACTGGTATGCACGCTTGGCGTTGAGTGAGCAAAAGCGGTTTACCGCATCATTTCCCTGCTCGGCGGCGTACTCCATCGCCAGTCGTTGCACGGTGTAGTAGTCGGCCGCTCGATCGGAGACCGGCCAGTTGCTGCCATAGATAACCCGGTCGTCGCCGACCGCCTGCCAGACGACGGTGATGTAAGGGCGGTAGAACGCCAAATCGCCGGGGGCTTGGTTCCCCTGAGACGCGGCCCCTTCGACGAGGGCTGAGACTTTGCAGAAGACGTTCCGCTGCCGGGCGGCGGCTCGGATGCCGGCTTGCCACTCTTGGGGCGGGGCCTCTTTCGTGATCCGCACGTTGCCGACATGGTTGATCACCACGCGCAAGTCCGGCAGTCGCGGCGCGAGTTGCGCGACCAGGGCCGGCGTATCGGGCCCGCCGTTGACGTCGAGCGCGAGGTCGCGCTCGGCCAATCGTTTGAGATCGGCCAAGTCGTTCCGTTCGAGGAGTGATTTAAGCGTCGCGTTCGAAACTCGAATTCCGCGGTAGAGCGGGTTGGCGGCGAACCTTGCGAGGTGCGCGGCGAATTCGGGTTCGCCTGGCTTCAGATTTCCCACGATGCCGACGAGTAACGGATCGTCTTTCGCCAAGTCGAGCAACCACGCGTTGTCCTCAACCCAGGGGCTCGCTTCGACGACGACGGTCCCCGTCACCGGTTGGAATTGCTTTTGTGCCCGCAGGTCTTTCGGCAAGACGGTGCGATACAGGGGCGAGTTCTTCGCCGGCCACGGTACTCCTTGCGGCCGCGACGGATCGTAGAAATGCGTATGGCAATCGATGATGTCCCGTTCCGGCGCGGCGGCCTCGGCCTGCACGACGCTGCGACCCACGCTCACGCCGAGGACGAGACTACGGGCGAGAAAAGATCTACGTCGCATGAGACATTCCCGCGGTCGAGGACGACTGAGCAAATTTAAGAGTGGGCGGTTTCGTCTCATGATAGATCATGTCGGAGCGACCTCGCTACGAAGCGCTACAAAAGCACGATTCACCGGCGAGGAGCTTGTCTGGTTGGCGTGAGCGGAGATGTTTGTGTGCCGCCGAGATTGGTCGTAGAATCCGGGCGCACCGCCCGAAGTCCGTTCCTTCGCCCCCGCAGGATCGTTTTCATGACGGAACGTCGCATCGTTCGTCCCGACAAGCTCGATCTCGACTCGCCCGGTCGGCGCGACTACTGGGTTGCGCTCGAGCACGACAGCATTTGGGGCGATCATCTGATTCCGCTCACGGTCTTCGTCGGCCCGCAAGCGAGGCCGGGCGAAGGCCTGCTCGCGACCGGCTCGAATCACGGCAACGAATACGAAGGGCCGGTCGTCCTTAAGCATCTGATTCGCGAAATTCGCTTGGACGATGTCGTCGGCCGACTCATCCTGATCCCGGTCCTCAATCCTGCGGCGTTCTTGGCCGGCACGCGCGAGAGTTCGCTCGACGACGGTGTGAATTTGAATCGCGCGTTCGTCGACGGCGCCGGTCGGACGCCGGCCCTGTCGGGGATCACGCATCGGATCGCCGCGTTCGTCCGCGAGTATCTGTGGCCGCGCGCGCACGTCGTGCTTGATCTCCACTCCGGCGGTGACGTCGCGCGGTTCGCGATCTGTGCGAATTATCATCCGGTCGACGATCCCGAGTTGGCGCAGAAGATCGAAGAGACGGCCCGCTGGTTCGGCACCCCGGCGTTGATGGTTTACCAAAATCTCACGCCGGGCTTGCTGCCGAGCGAGGCCGAGCGGTTGGGGAAAATCACGGTCGGCACCGAGTTGGGTTGGGGGAGCGCCGTCGGCACCGAAGGTGTCCGTTATGGACGCCAAGGCGTGTTGGCCGCCGCCATTCATCACGGACAGCTTCGCGGCACGATCGAAAAGATCGCCTATCACAAGGCGGGGATGCAGCGCAAAATCGAAATGGTCGATCGCGATTGCTTCACCGTCGCGCCGTTCGCCGGGCATTACGAACCGCTGCTCGATTGCGGCACCGCCGTGCGGCGCGGTCAGACGGTCGGTCTGCTCCACGACTTCGACCATATCGACGCCGAACCGTGGCCCGCCCAGGCCGGAGTTGACGGCATTGTGCTCGCTCAGGCCTGGGTAGCTCGCGTGCCGCGCGGACAGCACATCGTCGTCGTCGGTCGCGATATTACGTAGCCGGTTGCTCTTTGTACGTCTTGAATTACCATCGTTTCGACGCGCAGATCTCTTTGCGTATCCTTGGACTCTTACTCGCAGGCCCCTCTATGAATCGTCGCACTCTCTCGTCTTACTTGCTCGCGTTGTTCGCCGTCGTTTGTATTCCGATCGGATCGTCGTCGGCGCAGGAGGCCGCGACTCCGAAGCCGGTGAAGGCCGGCGCGCGCATCTTGTTCCTCACCTACAGCGGCGGCTTCAAGCACGGTTCGGTCAATCGCAAAGAAGGTCAGTTGGCCCCGTCGGAACGAGCCATGACCGCGCTCGGCATTTCGAGCAATCTCTTCCGAGTCGATTGCACGCAAGACCCCGCGACGGCCATCACAAAAGAAAACCTGCAGAACTACGACATTGTGATGTTCTACACCACCGGCCCGCGCTCGAAGTGGCCCGTCTCGGATGAAGCGTTCGACTACTTCTTCAACGATTGGCTGAAGCAAAAGGGACACGGCTTCATCGGCGCGCACTCCGCAGCCGACACGCTCGGCGACTATCAGCCGTATTGGGACATGATCGGCGGCACGTTCAACGGACATCCGTGGGGTTCGGGCGACACGGTCACCGTCACCGTGCACGACCAGAAGCATCCGGTGAGCAAGCCGTGGGGCGAAGAGTTCGTCATCAAGGACGAAATCTATCGCTTCAAGAATTGGCAGCCCGAGAAGGTGCGTGTGCTGATGAGCTTGAACTTCGCCAAGACAGCGAAGAAGGCCGACTACCATGTGCCGGTCGCGTGGGTGAAGAACTACGGCGAAGGCAAGGCGATGCACATGAGCCTGGGTCACAACGAAGCGGTCTGGGAAAACCCGCTCTACATGGAATCGCTGCTCGGCGGCGTGAAGTGGATCCTCGGCCTCGAAGCCGGCGATGCCACGCCGAACCCGGAACTGTCGACCGCGCAGGAAGCCAAGGCGAAGGCCGACTTCGCGGCCGCCGGCGCCGACAAACCTGCCGAGAAGAAACCGGCCGGCAAGTAGTCGCGGTCGCAGCGATTTGATTCTCGTCCCCGCACCGTTCCTTGCGAGCGGTGTGGGGACGTTACGTTTGCGGACAGAGATTGGCGCGTACGGTCGCCCAATCGACCTCGACGCCGAAGCCTGGGCCGCTGGGGACCGTGACGAGCGGCCCGGCGATCGTAAGCGGCTGTTTGACGATGCCGAACTCATGGTAGATCGGCCCCAACGCGTCGCCGGGATAGCGTTCGACCTGCATGTTCGGGCATGCGACGATCAAGTGCCCCATCGCCGCCGTGCCGACGTCCCATTCCAAGTTTGAGCCGATCGTGCAGGCGACGCCGTGCTCGGCGGCGAACTCGACGAGGCGTTTTGCACGCAGGAGCCCGCCCTGCTTGCCGGGGTAAACGTTGATGACGTCGCACGCCTGATTGCGCACGAGTTCGCGCGCGTGGACGAGGTCGAAGCACATATCGTCGGCCATGATCGTGGCCCCGGTCTCGCGACGAACGCGGGCGAGCGCCTCGTAGTCGCCGTCGGGCGTCGGTTGCTCGACGAGCGCGAGTCGGCAATCGGCCAGCGCTTTCACTTTGCGAATCGCCGTCTCGGCCGACCAGCCGCAGTTGGCGTCGATATCGAGATTCAGCTCCGGACCGATCACTTCGCGGACGGCCCGCACGCGCAGCAGATCGTCGTCGGCCACGCCGCCGACTTTGACTTTAATCGTCGTGAAGCCGGCCGCCACACGCTCGGCCGCCGTCCGTCGGGCTCGCTCCAGGTCATAGGCTCCCATCGAGAAGCGGCAACGAAACGTCAGCGGGCGACACGCACCGCCGAGCAGGTCGTAAATGGGTCGACTGACGCTCTTTCCCCAGGCATCCCAACAGGCGTTTTCGACGGCGGCCTTGGCGAACCAGTTGTGTTTGCAGACGGCTTCCATCCGCCGATCGATCTCGACGATGTCGGAGACTTCGCAGCCGAGCAGCACCGGCGCGATCAGCCGATCGATCAACGCCTGGCAGCCCCAGACGGTCTCGCCGCTCCACCGCGGCATGACGGTCGCCTCGCCGACGCCGTCGCTCCCGGAGTCGGTGCCGATCCGAACGAGAACGTAGTTGCTAACCTCATGCCGGCCGAGCGACGACACCATCCGCCGCTCCGGCTTGAGCGGAATGCGAACGGCATGGGTTTCGACGTGCGTGATTTTCATGTTTTGGTGTTAATGGCGAGAGGCTCAAGGTTCGCCGAGATAACTGGTTCGAGAATACAACCTTGAACCCTGAACCTTGAACCCTGAGCTACTCCAACATCTTCTCGATCACATTCTTCGTCACGCGTGAGATTGCGTCGTCGACCGGTAGCGAACTGACGTAGTTGATTGAGCCGACGGAGAAGACCGCGCCGCCGCTGGGCGTGTCGAAGTAGATCATGTCGGCGCCGCCGTCGTTGGGATTCGTTCCCTGCGCGATGCGGAGGACGTTCTTCGGCGAACTCGGCGAGATTTTGTCGGTCTCGTGGCCCGAGGCTCCGCCGGGGCAGCGCTTGTGCAGCGACTTGAGCCCGAACAGATCGTGTTGTTTCAAGCCGGTGCCCGCAAAGGCCCAATGGTCGGGGACCAAGGTTTTGTACGGCGCGCCGGTCATGGCGCCGGCGTCGGTATAAACGACTCCCAGCAAGTTGGCTTCGCTTTCGACGCGATCGTGCATCCGGCTTTCGACTTGGCTGACGCGTTGTTTCCGCACGTCGCCGTTGCGAACGAGGATCGAAGTCGGCGTCGGAAACTCGACTTCGCAGTTCAGGCCGTTGCCACCGAGATACAACAATCGTCCGCCGCGCTCGAAGACCCACGTCTTGAGCTGTGAGTACATTTTGCGCGACCAATACTCCGGATGCGTGTGGACGATCAACACGCGATAGTCGGCCAGGTCGAGGGTGCCGTCGTGTAGTTGCGTCTCGGCATACAGATCGAAGTCGATCTTTTCCCGTTCGAGCCAACCATATAGTCGCCACTCGGCCGGAGCTAAGTGGCATGCCTGCCGTCCTTCGATCGGATCGGTGATCTGTTCTGCTTCGTCGATGTGATTGAACGGCTCGGGCCGATCGAACGACAGCGGCGCGTAATCGTCGCGATCGTAAAAGACGTACTCAGCGTCGGTGTAGCGGTTCAGGTCTTGTCGCGAGTTGACGATCGGCTTTTGTGGCAACTCGACGCAGTTGATGTAGTTGCTGCGGCCGCCGAAGCTGTTGTAACAATTCCAATTGATGTTCGCCGCCAGCACGGCCACGCGTGCTTGCGGCTTCGCCGGAGCCACGATCCAGGGGAACGAAAAAAAGCGGCCCGTTTTGGTGCGGGCATGAAAATAGTAAAGTCCGCTCCGCTCGGGAGCCGCGAGCGCCTGACGATGGACCGGGTTGTTGCCGTAACCGACCTTGTTCCACTCGACGCCGGTGCGCGTGTAGTCGCCGTCGGGCGTGATCTGCACCGTCGCTCGGGGGCCGTGCTCGTCGAACCAGCCGATCGAGCGGACGAGTTCTTTCTTCCAACCGTAACGCCATAGTTCGAGTTGGTACATCTCCGGCGAATGGACGCGGAACTCGGCCTTCTCGCCGGCGCGAACCCACTTGGGCCACGCGTAGCCGAGCAACGTATCGCTCAACAATCGGAAATGATGGGGCCGCGCGGGATCGATTTGCACGACGACGCTCTTCGCGCCGAAGCCCGAATGCTGCAACGTGACGCGCCACTCGCCCGGCTCGACGGCGGCATACACCGCGCCGGTGGCCCGCGAACGCGCCTCGATGCTGCGGCCCGCCTGTTGGAATTCCAACAGCACGCCGGGGAGCGCGACGTAGCGCTCGTCGCTCACGTAGCCGACCAAGACGGCGGCGGGCAGCGCATCGTTTTCGGCCGCCGTCGCGCAACAGGCCAAGCCGAAGACGGGTAACAAACCGAGGAGAAATCGCTGCGACAAGTCCACCATGGCGGAGAGTCCTCAAGAGGGCTGCGAGCGGATTGCAGTGCAGACGAAACGGGCGACGCTATTGGTGAGCGGCGGCCGGAGATCGCGTTGGGAGTGCATCGTGCCGGGCGGGAGTCCGCAATATACTCCGCGGACCTTCGACGACAATACGGCGAGCGACGCCGCACGATTGTAGAAAATTGACCTCACCGTCGCGGGCGGGTAGCCTGCGAATCCCACGCCGATCTTGCCTTCGGAACGCCGCGTCCCCGCGAAGCGGCATTGCTCCCTCCTTTGTTATCTCTCGACTATGAAGCTGCTCACTCGACGAAGTTTTCTGGAATCGTCCGCGTCGTTCGGTGCCGCCGCTCTGGCGGGATCGTCTTTGCGAGCTGCGCAGACCGCCGCGGCCGAGCCGATCATCGACATTCACCAGCACACGAACTATCACGACCGCGACAACTCGCGCTTGCTGGCTCATCAACGAGCGATGGGCGTGACGCAGACGATCTTGCTGCCGTCGGGAAGTGCGGTTCGCCGCCCTTCGACGAACGACGGCAAGTACAACGGTCTCGGCGGAGTCTCGGCGGGGGGCAACGAGTCGGTCGTCGAGATGGCGCGCAAACATCCCGGCGAGTTTTACTTCGGCGCGAATGAAGTGACCGACTTGCCTGAAGCGCGCGCGGAGATCGAGAAGTATATCAAGCTCGGCGGCGTGATCATCGGCGAGCAGAAATTCATCGTCGAATGCGATTCGCGCGAGAGCCGAATTCTGTACGACCTCGCGGCCGACTACCAAGTTCCGATCCTGCTCCACTTCCAGCACGGCACCTACAACCTCGGCTTCGAGCGGTTCGGCAAGATCCTGGAAAAGCATCCGAAGACGAACTTCATCGGCCATGCTCAAACCATGTGGGCCAATATCGACAAGAACCACACCGATCAAAAGGTGCTGTACCCGAAGGGAAAAGTAACTGCCGGCGGTTGGACCGATCGCTATCTGGCCGACTATCCGAATATGTTCGCCGACATGTCGGCCGGGTCGGGCTTGAACGCGTTGACGCGCGACGAGGATCATGCCCGCGGATTTCTCGACCGGCATCAGAACAAGATTCTGTACGGCAGCGATTGCGCCGACGCGATCGGTACCGGAAAAGCATGCCAGGGAGCGCAGACAATCGCCGCGTTACGTAAACTCTCGCCGAACAAAACTGCCGAGCGCAAGATTCTGTACGAGAACGCGAAGCAGCTATTCCGCCTCGATCGTTCCTAGTTCATTGAGCGACGACGGAGCGAACTATGCGAATCGCCGTGGCGGAAATCGCGCAAGAGTCGGACTCGTTTAGTCCACTGCAAGCCGACTTGACCGACTTCGAGGCGTACGGTCTGTACTTCGGCCAAGAAGTGCTCGACCGGATGAAGGGCGTCGGGCCGATCGGCGGATTTATCGAAGTCGCCGCGGCCGAACCGGGCGAAGTCGTGCTACTGCCGATCGTTCGCGCCTGGGGAAGCGCCGGCGGAGTGATTAAAGCGGAGACGCTCGACTTTTTCACCGAGCGATTCGTCGCCGGCTTGCGGACGTCGCTGCCGCTCGACGCCGTCTTCTTGTCGTTGCACGGCGCCGCGGCGTCGGAACAGGTCGATGACGTCGAAGGGCATTTGCTGCAAGCGGCGCGAGACGTCGTCGGAGCGGGCGTGCCGATCGTCGTTGCTCTGGATCATCATGCCAACATCACGCAGCAGATGATCGACTGCGCCGACGTGCTTGTCGGGCACGAGACGCAGCCGCACGATCCGCCGGCGACGGGTCGCAAGGCGGCGCGTCTGTTGTTCCGCATGCTGCGAGGCGAGATTTGCCCGAGCGTCGCGTGGCAGAAGATTCCCATGATCATGCCGCAGGATCAGTTTCTCACCTCCGCTGGGCCGATGCAGCAGTGGTTCGATCGAGCTCGAAGTTTAGAACAGCGCGACGGCGTGTTGGACGTCTCGCCCTATCCGATGCAGCCTTGGCTCGACGTCGCCGAGGGAGGCTGGTCGGTCGTCGTGCATACAGACGACGATCCGGCGTTGGCCCGGCAACTTGCGAAAGAGATGGCCGACTTGGCTTGGCAGCTGCGCGAACAATTCTGGGCGTCGGAGCGCGTCGCGCCGGGCGAGGCTGTACGTCGTGCGATCGCCGCGGAAGCCGGACTCGTCATTCTCTCCGACACGGGCGATTCCGTGTACGGCGGCGCGCCGGGCGATAATACCTGCGTGTTGCAAGCCCTGCTCGATCAACCGAGCGACGCCCTGGCGCTCGTCCCGATGGTCGATCTCGAAGCGCTTAATGCCGCGTGTACGGCCGGCGTCGGCGCGCGGCTGACGCTCGCGCTCGGCGGCAAGGTTGATAACGTCTTTTGCAAGCCGGTGACCGTCACAGGCCAGGTCGCCGCCGTCTCGACCGGGTTCGTCGTCGACCTGCACGATCGGGGCGTTTGCGATTTGCAACGGACGGCGCTCCTTCAGGTCGGCAACGTTTGGATCGCCCTGCTCGGCCATCGGAGCTTTGCCGTCAACCATCCGATCCTCTACACGCACCTGGGGATCGACATGGCCGATGCGAAAATCGTCGTGCTCAAGACGGCGAGCAATTTCCAATTCTTCGCGCGGTGGCGGCGCGAGCTAATCCGCGTCGACTCGCCGGGAACGACGCAATCGGATTTGACCGCGTTTGCTTGGCGGCGACTACCGCGTCCGATCTATCCGCTCGATCGTTTGGAAGAGTGGCAGGCGAGCTAACGCTTCGCACGACGTCGCGCTTACGGCATGCGTCGCGCTGCGGCCGCAATTTGGGCTCCGGCCAAATCGCGCGGATGCGGCTGCACGGCTCGCGCGGGAAGCGACGTCAGCACGACGCAAATCGTTTGAGTCGCGGGATCGGCCCAGGCCAATGTCCCCGTCGAGCCGGTGTGACCGAACGTCTTTTCCGAGCAGCCGGCGCTTCCGGCACCGAGACCGACGTTCAGTCCCAGACCGCGCGGCGTCTGTCCGGGGCGATTGTGATTCGTCGTCATCAATCGCGCCGTTTCAGGCTTCACAACGGTTCCTTTCGCGAAAAGAAACTCGGCCAGATACTGGGCGACGTCGGGGGCTGAGGCGTGCGTGCCGCCCCACGGAGCGCCGAGCTTGCGCCAGTAAGAGCTGTTCCAATCCCATTCTTTGGCGGTCGGATCACCGCCGCCGGCCTCGATCGCCGCGAACTCCGTCTGCACGGGAATCATGGCGCTCTGCTCGAATCGTCCCAGGCCTTGCGCGGAGTGTTTCATGCCGAGGGGTTGCAGCACGGTCCGATCGACGAGCGTGAGGATGTCTGTGCCGCTCAGTCGTTCCGCGACATGCGTGGCGAGCAGAATCGCCATGCTCGAATACTGATACTTCGAGCCGGGAGCAAACTGCAGCGGCGTCCGAATAGCCTGCGCGATGAACTCCGAGAGCGGAGCGTGGCTTTTGCGCAACGCATCGTTAGCGGCCAGTTGATCGGGCAAGCCCGAGACGTGCGTGAGCAGATGCTGCATCGTGACGTCGTCGTGGCCGTCGCCGGTGAACTGCGGAATGAATTTCTTGACGGGATCGGCAAGCCGAAACTCACCCCGATCAAAGAGCGTCATCAGCGCCGTCACGCAAATCGGCTTCGAGATCGAGCCGAGCAGGAACATGGCGTCGGGGTCACTCGCACTGCCGAACACGCGGCTGAACGACGCGTCGGGCTGCGACACATGTAGCACCGCGGCGGAGACCTGGCCCGAAGCGGTTGCCCGTTGCAGCACCTGGGCGGCCTCATCGACTTGCGATTGTTTCAATGCCGCGAGCAACGGCGAGCTCAGCGACGCGGCCAATCCGCACTGCAAAAAAGTTCGGCGTTTCACGGGTGTCTCGCTGACGGCCGGGTTCGTTGGGGGATCGAAACCGTTGTTCTACGAGGTCCGCCGGGTTGGGGCAACGAACGGCTTGTCGATCAGCTCTGTTGCGGGGGGCTTGAACCTGGATTGGGGGAGTTCGGATCGATTCGCACGAAGGCCGGGTTCGGTGTTAAACTGAAGGCCTGCCCAGCGACCCATTCGGACCCGACGAGCCTCCCCCTGCCGTGATGATGTTTACTCCGATCTACGCCGTTCGGCCGTCGCTCTTCGCGGCCGCTTTGTTCTGTCTGTTCACCGGAACGGTCCGCGGCCAAGAGGTTGCCGCATCGCGCGAGACGTTGCTCTCGCCGTTTCTCGCCGCGCATTGCATCTCGTGCCACGGTCCCGACGCCCAAGAAGCCGGGCTTCGTCTCGACTCGCTCGGCCACGACGTGTCCGACGATGCGACGATGGCGACGTGGATTCGGGTGCACGACAAGCTT
>CAMCTH010000013.1 GCA_945877965.1 Planctomicrobium piriforme
CTATAAATCCGTCAAAAGCGTCGACAAGGACGGCACGGCGGGGTTCGTCACTGCCGACCAACGTCGCAAGCTCGAAGAAATCAAAGGACGGCAAGCCACGGTCGACGACATCGCCGACCCTTTCGACAAACCTGAAGCTCGTCGACGCAAGATCGAACAATTTCAAAACGAGGTAGGAACCATATTGTCTGATAGTCTACGCCACGAGCGAAAGCAACGCTTTGAAGAGGCGAGTCGCCTCAAACGGGAAACGACCGATCTCCATCGACAACTCGGTTCGACGACCGACGCCGGAGACCGAAGTCGTCTCAAGAATGAAATCGATGCCCGGATCCGACAATCGGAGTCTTTGCATCAACAACAGCAAGCCGACGATTTGACGCTACGCGTCGTCGAGAAGAAGAATCCGCGCGTGCGCGACAAAGTGATCCACGCCGACCGCCCCGTCGCCGATGCTGAACTGCCGACGGCGCCAAAAACCGGCAAGCTGACGCCGCGTAAGGCGTATGGGATGTCGCTCATCGCAAAAGGGATGGGCATCTACCAGGCTTACGAAACGGAGTCGAGCGATTCAGCTCGCGACGATCGTAAGTTTTCACAAGCCAACATGGCCGTGAATCTACTCAGCAACATGACGGGCATTTCGCAAGTGATCGGCTCGGTCGAAGGCTTTGAGTATGAAACCGGCGCCGGGCTCAAAGAATACGTCCAAAGCGAAGCCGATCGCTATCGAGCCGAGGGATACGACGTCGAAAACAACCCCGGCCTGCAGGCGGTGATTCGCCGGCGCGCGATTCTACGCGCCACCGGTCGCGCGACCTGGCAAGCGGTCAAGTCAGTCCCGTTCGTCGGCGATATCGTCTCGGCCGTCGAAGACACTTACAACCTCTCGGAGTCGGTCACCGGCCTGGGCTACGATCTCTGGAAAAGCCGGCAGATTGAACAGGTCAATCGCCTTGCACAGCGCGAGCAACAAGAGCAGGTCGTCGGCCTGGCGGAGGGAATGCTCGATGCCATGCGCAAACAGATTGCCACGGTGAACGAAGACGTCCGCGCGGCCGACGACGTATCCACGGCCCAAATCAAGTACGCAGCCTACGTCGAAGCGACGGAGTCGCGAATCCATGATTTGATCTTACGCATCGCGGCCGCCAAAGCGCTCGCCGAAGCCGCCTCTTCGCCGGTCGCCCCCAACTCGCTCGCCGAGATCGATCCGTTTCTGCAAAGCGTCGTCAAGCTGGCGCAAGGGTTCGTCCGCGACGCCGACGAGCTACTCAAGCAGGCGGTTGACGGCGATGTTACGCGTGAAGACCTCTTCGAACGAACCGGCGGCTTCACACGACGGGTGCAAGCCATTGACGTGGATTACATCAACGCCACGGAACGACTCGAAACGGCCCGTAGCGAAATGCAACGACGTGCCGCGACGGGAGACCTGACGGCGCTCCGACAGTCGCTGGCAACTGAGTTAAAAACGACCGGAACGGCGGCTCAAGCCTTTGACGATCTAGCGAAGCGAATGGAATCGATCGATAAACGATATGCCGATACAACACGCTGCTTCGACGATCAAAAGGAACGCCTCCGCTCGTTCTGTCACGGTAGTATCTACGACAACGCAAATGACTCGTCGAAAGAGATGCTGCGATTCCTCTACCGGCAATCGCAAACCATGCGGCTACCCACGCTTGCCATGGATGCTCATGCCGTGCGGGCACGCGACCTGCGATTGCAGCGCGATCGACTCCGCAAACTGATCGAGCAAGTAAGCGAGTCGGTCGAATCACGAATAGAAAATGCTTTATTGCCGTTCGCGGCCGACGAAGGAGCTGAGGCGTGGGCCCGCGTCCTCGCCTCCGCCGAGAAGATGGATCAGGCCGTGGCCGAGGCTCGTGATTGGATGCGCCGGTTACGACAATTGGGGGCGAGCGAACCGCCCGTCTTCGATTTGACGGCGAAGCCTCTGGGGCCGTCGACTTACCAATTCGATTTCCGAGCCGCCAATTTGCCTCCCGGCAAGAAATACATTTACGCTTGGAATTTCGGCGAGGGACCGACCGAGGCCTCCGGCGATTTCGTGCGTAAGCATCAATACAGTCGGCCGGGACGCTACGAAGCGATCGTCGGCGTGTTTGAAGAGACACCGCAAGCTTCGCTCAAACTGGGCGAGGCGACGGTGACGCTGAATGTCGGCACCGGCGATACGACTCCGACCGTGACCGCGCCACCGCCGTCGTCGGCGGCTGCGACGGATCTGTACGTCGGGCTGACGGCGGAGTTGACGTTGGACTACGATCGACAAGGCAACGTCGCGTTGAAAGATCGGATCGGCTCTCCCCCTTACTTTGCGTTCGCCGTTTATCCCGAGTCGGGCAAGGTCAAAGTAACCCTCGCGGAAATGCGACGCGGTTTCTACTTCGAAAAATCGGGAGCCTACCAACCTTTCTATCACCTCGATATTCACGCGACCGAGGCGGAAGGACTTCTTGATCCGCGTAGTAATCGCATCGAACTGCCGTTGCGGCCAATCAGCTGGAAGCAAGAAGTAGGCGTCTGGTCGCTCGGCGGCGGCGCGACGCAAGACAAATACACCTTGGCCGATGGACACCGTCGCGCAGGGCTCGATCCCTCCGCCCTACACTGGACCGGCGTCGTTTCAGGCGAGCTCGATTGGCGATCGGGAAGAATCGGGGCGACTAGCGGCCGACTGGAAGTAAATCCGCTGGTCAGCGGCGATTGGAAGATTGCCGCTGCCGAGGGGCTCGGCATCGGCGGGTGCGCCGGGCAACTCCATCTTCCCGGCAAGACGGCCAGTCAAATTCGATCCGTTCGCTTGTATCCCGATATGGAAGGCGCCCAACGCTCGCTGCCGCAATGGGCGGCCAATCCACAGCAATCGTTTCCTCATGATCCGGATCACGACGTCTCGCGTAGCGGTTCGCTGACCTTCGTACGGGTCGGCCGTTGGACGATGATTTGGTCGCGCTACGATCCGCGTCCCGCAGACCATCAACTTCAGTACGAAGCATTCGTGAAGTTCGTCGCGGGGTCGGGACGACGTTTCGAACAAATCTTGTCGGAGGCGACCCAGCGTTAGAAGCCTCAGCGAAAGCCGCTACCTCAGCGGTATCGCGTACTCACCAGAGTCAAGCCATGACATTTCTCCAATGGTTAAGCAAACTCGGAATCCTACGCTGGGGCGGCACGGCTGCGGTGTACCGTAACGCCCGAGAGCGACCGATCGAACTACAAGATCCCGGCGTGTTAAACGCCGCACGCGATCTCGTCGGCGGTGATACAAAATCAAAAGAACCTACCGCGCACCATTCGACTTCGGCGAACAAAGCGTAAAGCACCAAGCGGCATTGTAGTCCGTTGTGATAGAACGAACCTCGACGGTGATAGAGACCGAGAGGTGGCAAACCGTCGCATTGCAATCGTTGATCGCAACAACGTTCTCAATCGTCTGTTAGCCAGATCCGTCGGTAGTAACCTTGCTGTGGAGCGTGCTTGACGCCGGCCGCGGTGAGCCGGACCGTCACGCCGAAGGATTCATGATCGCGGCCTCTCACCCCTTTTCTTGAAACGTCGGCCTGGAGCGAATGAGCTGCAGCAGACGAGGAGCGACTTCTCCGGTAGGCCGCTTCAGTTCAAGTCGAGAAACAGAGACGGCAAAGAACTGAAAAGTGCTCCAAAAGAAGAAAACGAAAGGGAGATACTTATGCGAATGCGCGACACACTTACACAATCAGAGCATGCAAACGGGACCGCCGCCCCTCTCGCGGCATTCGCTCAGGTTGCGGTATTTGACTTCGTTCAGTTCGACCGACAGCTGTGAGGCATGACGGACGGGACCCGCGCCTCGGCCGTTCGTTCAATGCAGGTTGGGTCCGTATCCGTTGCGTTGGCTTCCGTAACATGGTAAATCATTTGACGACAGAGCGAGCCACGTGCCACAGTAGGCGTCCTCAGTCAGTCTGCCAGCGGCACCTGTACTCCTCGGCGACATAAATGGACGAGCGATTGTAATGGGAAGAAATTTCGAGAATCGCAAGCATGCGATCTTCAAGACGGCCGGTCAGAAATCGAAGCTGTATTCGAAATACGGAAAGCAGTTGTACGTCGTCGCCAAGAACGGCGTTCCGGACCCCGAAGCCAATCCGTCGTTGCGCAGTTTGGTCGAGAAAGCCAAACGCGATCAAGTTCCCTCGCATGTGATTGAGAAGGCGATCGAGAAAGCCCGCGGCGCCGGCGGGGAAGACTTCGCCTCGGCCCGTTATGAGGGATTCGGTCCCGGCGGAGCGATGTTCATCGTCGATTGCTTGACGGACAACAATCAGCGGACGATTTCGGAGGTCCGCAACTGCTTCACCAAGACCGGCTCCAAGTTGGGAGCCACCGGCTCCGTCGCCCTCTGGTTCGACCAAATGGCGGTGCTCTCCTTCAAGGGAACCAACGAAGACCAAGTGATGGAAGCGATGCTCAACGCCGACGTCAACATCGACGACGTTGAAAGCAAAGACGGCATGTTGACCATCTTCGCGCCGCCGGCCGAGTTCTTCAAAGCCAAGACGGCGCTCTTGCAAGCGTTCCCCGGTACGGAATTGGAAGTCCAAGAAATCACGTTCCTGCCGCAGTCGATGAAGGCTATCAGTGCGGATGACCTGCCGATGTTTGAGAAATTTATCGGCATGTTAAATGATTGCGACGACGTACAGGACATCTACCACAACGCCGAGTTGCCGAGCTGAAACGCGATCTCTCTGCGTGCCGCGTCCACGTTCTCCATTGGACGAGGCTAAAATGCCGCAGCGAATCTGGATTGCCCGCTGCCTCGCATTATTGTGCCCGGACGCGCTCTCGGCTGTGGAGGTCCACGGCGGTCAGCGACAGGCCGTTGAGGTCGGCAAGCACCAGGGCTTTGTTTTGGAACCGCCGCAGCCTGGGAAGGTGGAACTAATCGTCCTTCCCGGCCTGGGACACGAAGCCGTCGCAAAATTTTTCGAAGAGATGGACTCGTCGAGTTCCTTAAGAGTGGCGGCTTAGCAGAGTCGAAAAATTAAAGCGACGGCAACTGCGCGGTGCTATTTGCGTAGCCGGTCGATGAGATAGTCCGCCGTAAATTTGTACTGCGGATGCAGACGTCCCGGATGAATCAGGACGACGTCGATTCCGACGGCCTTAAGACGCTCTTCAAGCTGGATCCCCATGATGGCCGAATGAGTCGGGTCCGCGGGGGAATCTCCCACGACCGGCTTGGCATTGCCTTGATAGAACATCATCACGGGCGGATCGTCTCGGCTGACGTGCTCGATCGGTGAATATTCCTTGATCCACGGCAGTAGCTTCTCCCGGTCCTTCAGCACATCTTTCAGATTTCGATATCCGAAGGCATGCGGACCGTAAAAGTAGTTAGGCATCCACTCCAAGAGCTCCTGGGGATCGAGCGATACCTGCGCGCTATGGACGGCGACGCAATAGAAGCGAGTCGACTCGCGAGCTACGGGATCGTCGCTGCGTGGATCGGCCAAGTCGTCGTGAAAGCCCAGCCAAAGGACGGAGCATGCGCCGGCCGAAGCGCCGTTTCCGGCGATGCGCGTCTTGTCGATGTTCCATTCCGCCGCCTTGGTTCGAACAAACTGTAATGCGCGGGCCGCATCTTCGAGCGGAGCCTTGACCGGCGGCTCGATCTTTTCTTCGACGGCGTTCGTGGTGAAGCGGTAATTGATCGATACGACCGAGATCCCTTGATCGAGATACAACTGCGGGACGATGAATTTGCCCCCCGAATGCCAGCCGCCGCCGTGAACATGAAAGATGACGGGCGTCGGCCGATCCGACTTCGCTTGATAGAAGTCGAGCACCTGACGTTCGTGCGTGCCGTACGCCACATCCTTGAGTCTCAACGGCTCTTGTGACCAAACGGGCGAGGCCATGGCCAAGACGACGAGCAGAGCGAAACAGCGCACCTTGTTCGATCTCGCAATAAGTGGATCCGCTGGACAAGCAACCGGCGAAACTCCGTAACTTTCGCGCCGGAATTAGGTGCCGCAGTACGTTTTGTAGCATGCCGTATACGACGCCGCAGCCGGGGCGGCGAAATGTTCCAGTCCGGGGCGCTCGTCGTAGGGTTGCTTCACGGCGTCGAGCAGTCCGTCAAAAGGGGCTAGATCGCCGTCGTCGGAAGCGGCCGCCAGTGCTACTTCGACCAAATGGTTGCGGGGAATGTAGACCGGGTTCACGCGCCGCATCGAAGTCGCCGCGTCCGCAATTGGCCGCCCCTCTTGTTCGATCCGTCGTCGCAGACGTTCGAGCCACGGCGTCAAATCCGGCGAACTCTTGAACAGTTGCTCCAGCGGTTGGGAATCGCCCGCGACGGTGCCGGCCAGGCGTCGCCAGGCGAGCGTAAAGTCCACCTCGTTCCGGTCGAGCAACGTCAACCAATCCTTCGCTAAGGCCGCGTCGTCGGCATGGGGTGTCGCCAACCCGAGCTTGGTCCGCACGCGACTTAGCCAAGCAGCCTCATACAGGCGAGGATACTCTTCCAAGACCGCGGTCGCCTCGGCCACGGCGCGATCCGTCGATTCAGCGTCGATCAGCGGCAAAAAGGTCTCGGCCAAGCGCGTCAGATTCCAGCCGGCGATTTGCGGTTGCCGACCGTATGCATATCGACCGTGAACGTCGATCGAACTAAATACCGTCGCCGGGCTGTACGCTTCCATAAACGCACAAGGCCCGTAATCGATCGTCTCGCCGGAGACCGCCATGTTGTCGGTATTCATCACACCGTGAATGAAGCCGACGAGCATCCACTGGGCAAGAAGATCCGCTTGGCGTTCGACGACGGCCCGCAACAACGCCAAGTAGCGATCGGAACGTCCGAGCAACTGCGGCTCGTGGCGTTCGATCACGTAGTCCGCCAACTTCCGCACCTTCTCGTCGTCGCCGCGTGCTGCGAAGAACTGAAAGGTACCGACTCGAATGTGGCTCGCCGCGACACGCGTCAGTACGGCTCCAGGCAACGAACGTTCGCGTCGTACACGCTCGCCGGTCGCGACGGCAGCCAAGGCACGGGTCGTCGGGATGCCGAGCGCGTGCATCGCTTCGCCGATCAAGAACTCGCGCAGTACCGGACCGACGGCCGCTTTTCCATCGCCCCCGCGCGAGAACGAAGTCGGCCCCGAGCCTTTGAAAGCGATGTCGCGGCGACGCCCGTTTCGATCGATCACTTCGCCCAGCAGCAAAGCGCGGCCGTCGCCCAACTGCGGATTGAACCCGCCGAACTGATGCCCGGCATACGCTTGCGCAAGAGGCTGTGCGCCGAGCGGCAACTCCGTGCCGGAGAAGATGGCGGCCAATCGACTCGGCTCGATCGCCCGCACGTCGAGCCCGAGTTCCTCCGCAAGACTATAGTTCCAGCGCAGCAGCGCAGGCTTCGTTGCCGGGTCGGGCGAGCAAGAGACGTAGAACCCGTCGAGGCAGCGGGCATAGGTATTGTCGAACGAAACGAGTTCGACCGGCAACGAACTGGATGGCATCACAGACAACTTCGTCAAAGAAAGCGATAGGGCCGCGGTAACTCACGAAATTATACACATCTAAGCAACCGCGATGCCGCCCCTAAGTTTGCTGCCGATCAAAACGAGAAAGAAGCCCGCCTTCATCGCGGACTAGATCACGAGGAAACGCAGACCTCCCGACGTTGTTTACCGCGAAGCCGGAAACAACGCATTCCACAGGCTGAGTTCGAGTTGATAGGACGTATTGGGCGTGAACTGCCGCAACTCGGCGAGCGAGGAGAAGTTCGGCGACTCCGTGAGCCGCGTTCCGGCCGGCGTGCGCACGATCGCGAACGCTTCAGGCGTCGGTGTGCCGAGGAAAAATCGCGTCGTATCGACATGCAAGTCGCACGCGAAGATTTGATACGGTTCGAGCAACAACAATCCCGACTCTGTTCGGCGATACTCGTCTTCCGCTGGATCAAGCATCCACAGGAGTGAGTACACCCCGCCGTCGCGCGGGTCGACGAGGTACGCATGTCGGAAGACGACCGACGCATGATTGCCATCGCGAAGCAGCACAGAGGGACAATCGACGACGGCCATCGTCGCCGAGCGCGCCACCTGCACGATGTTATGCAACTGCTTTTCGTTCTCGGCCAAGGCCAGCGACTCGAACATTCCAAGCTGCACGCCGAGGCCGGCCGCCGTCGACTTGCTGACGATACGATCGCCGCCGGCCGACGTGCCGAGTCCGACCGCAACCCGACCGAGACGATATCGGCCCGGTGTCGCCGAGTCCGATTCCACCTGTACGTTCACGGCCCGAAAACAGAGCTGCGCCAATTGGAGCGTTTGCCGACTCACTCGCTGCAAATCACCCGACGTCACCTGCGGTCGACTGATGAGTACCCAATGTCTGCCGGGGTGCGAGCGGTCGTTGATCCGCGTTCCCGGCTCGACGCGCGCCAGAGGGATCGGCTCGAACGGTTGATCGAGCCGCGACGAAGCGCGCGACTCAAGATTCGGATGCGCCCCTTCGACCCCGGGCGTGCGAATCGGCAGATCGGACATCGTGCTACACAGCACGGCGCTGACGAGGAGCGGCGAATAGAGGAGTGACGTCGATGTGCTGCGCATGACTCGTTAGTTCGGCTCGACGTTCTTGGCTTTTGTCCGATCGACTCCCGCGCAACCGCAGTCGGTCGTCGGATCGGCTCCTGAGAGAGAATAGGTCGAAAACGAGATGCAATTCGCTCGTTCGCTCTCTCGCCAGGACCGCACAGGCGGATTGATTGACATAACCGGACGCGTAGCCCTCAGGGGTCGAGATGGACTAGAATCGCCGTCGACTCAAGCCTGCCGACTTATTTCGAGACAATCACCGATGCTACGAACGAAAGTGACGGGACTCATGATGGTGCTCGGCCTGATCACGCCGTCGTTTGCCCAGGAGGCCGATGTAAAGCTCGAAACGTTCTTTCGAGATTATCTCGAAGAAGTTTTTACGATGCGGCCGCTCGAGGCGACCCAACTCGGCGACCATCGATTTGATCATTTGCTAGATGAACTTTCGCCGCAGGCGCGCGCCGCCTGGCTAACCCAATCGCGTCGTCGGCTGGAAACGCTTCCCCAGGACGTACCTTATGCCGAGCTTTCCGAGAACGGCAAGGTGAGCTACGGCATCCTCAGCGACGAACTCGCTCGATCGATCTGGCTGGCCGAGAACACACGCCCGTTTGAAGAAGATCCGCGAACGTACGGCTTCTACATCAGCGACAGCGTCTATTCGCTGCTAACGCAGTCGACGTTGCCGAAAGAGAAGAATATCGCGAATGCAATCGCCCGCATGGCCGAGATTCCGCGCGTTGCCGACGTAGCCAAACAGACGCTGACGAACCCGCCACGCTCGGTGCTGGAGACGGCCATGCTGCAGAATCGCGGCGCGATTCACTTCTACGAGAGAGAAATCTTTGATCTCGTCGGCGACACACCGCAGCTTCCCGCTTTGCGAAAAGCGGCGGACGCGGCAGTGGAAGCCCTGCGGCAGTATCAGCAATTTCTTGAAACCGACTTGCTTCCCCGAGCGACCGGCGAGTGGCGGCTCGGTAAAGAAAAATTCGCGCGCAAGCTGGAACTCGTGCTCGATGCCGGGATGAACGCCGAGCAAGTTTTGGCGGCCGCCGAGGAAGAACTCCCGCGCGTGCAGCGCGAAATGTACGTCGTCGCCCGCCAGCTCTGGAGCCGCTATTTTCCCGAGCAGCCGCTTCCGCCGGACGATGCCGCGGGGCGTCACTTCACGATTGCCGAAGTGATTCGTGCGGTCAGCGATGATCACGGCCCGCCGGAAAAGCTCGTCGCCGATGCACGCGAGTCTGTCGGTCGCATCAAAGAGTTCATCCGCGAGCACGACATTCTGCGTCTCCCCGAACCGGATCGTTGCCAGATCCTCGAAATGCCCGAGTTTCGCCGCGGCAACTCGGCGGCCTATCTGGAACCGGCCCTGCCGCTCGATCCGTTGGGGTCGAGCACGTATGCCGTGAGTCCTCCGCCGTCGGATTGGAGCGCCGCGCGCATTCGCAGTTTTCTCGAAGAATACAATCGGCATATGCTGCAAGTGCTCACGATTCACGAGGCCTACCCCGGCCACTACGTGCAGCTCGAATACTCCAACCGCAGCCCCTCGTTGATCCGTCGGACGCTGCAATCCGGCGTCTTCATGGAGGGTTGGGCCGTCTATACGGAGCAAATGATGCTCGACCAAGGCTACGGCGAAGGAGACTTGGCGCTCCGTTTGAATCAACTCAAGTTCTATCTCCGCACCGTGGCGAACGCCGTCCTCGATCACCGGATGCATTGCACCGAGATAACTGACGCCGAGGCGTTGCGATTCTTGACGGTCGACGCGTACCAATCCGAAGGGGAAGCGCGATTGAAAGTCATTCGCGCCAAGCAAAGCTCCGTCCAACTCAGCACCTACTTCGTCGGACGAACGGCCTTCTACCTCCTGCGGCAGCAAATCCAACGTGAACTCGGCGATCAATTCGATCTCGGCCGCTATCACGAAGCAGTACTCGACCACGGCTCTGTGCCGGTGAAGTATCTCCCGGAACTAGTCCGCTCACGATTGAAGCAGCCAAGATAGCCGACTCGATCACGGAGCTACTTACTGTCGACTGCAGGGGGCCGGCACATCAGGGCATCGATCTCCCGCGCCAGTTGTGCGTCGGGCATTTTTCGCACCAGGTAATTGTGCTTGCCGTCGGCCGAGTCTTGCCAGCGGTTTGCGCCGTCGGCCAGCACTTGAATGACTCCAGGGCGATGCAAACTCCAGTAGCCGGTCGCATCGTCACCGCCGCTGCGCACAGCGTAGAGCACGGCCGTTTGGTCCCAACTCGCGCGGTTTTGTAGCCCGTTAAACAATTGGTAGCTTCGCCGCACGGGTCCGCCGGCGGCGGCGTCCTTCAATACGGCGCCGGATTGAATCGATTCGCCGATTTCGAAGCCGCTGAACACGATCGGCGTCGGCCACTTTTCCAGGGCCCGGCGCGAGGCCGTCGTGTCTTGAAACAAGTTCCACTCGCGCCCCTGCGGAAACTGGCCCCCCATGCAAACCCAGAGTCGCACTTTCTTCCGCACCAACTCGAAGCCCGACAGATCACTCACGGCGTCGGCCGGCGACTCCACCAAGTTGGCAATGTTCGTGAGAAAACCGATCGAGACGAGCACCGTGCTTTGATCGGCCTGCGCGGCCAACACTCTGCGATAGAGCGCGACCGCATCGGGCGCATCGTCGGCTGAGCGAAGATCGTGCGGAAACTCGGCGGCGATCGTCTTGGCGTACTTCGAGCCGGTATCGACGCCGGCCCCCTTCACGACGCCGATCGGAATGTCAGGCCGGCCATAGTACGTGTTCAACACATCGAGACACGGAGCCGACCAGGGATGCTTGACCGACACTCCCATGGCCAAGATCTTTGCCTCGCCCAAATCGGCCAATGCATGCAGCAGCGCGACGGCCCCGACGTCGTCGACGTCGTTCTCGATATCCGTGTCGAGAATCAGCGCGACGGGATCGACCGCGTCGGCCCGACGTTCTGCGACGTCGGTCAACAGAACCGTGGCGAGTGCACAAACGAATCGAAGAGAGTGCCTCATGGTTTGTAATCGGCTCCGAGCAGGCTATTGAGTACCGTCTTCTGCCAGTCGCGGAGCTGAGTCTCCAGCTTCGCGGCGCGGCCGGATTCTTGTTCGAGAAGATTCTGTTTCTCGGCCGGATCGGCTTGGAGATCGAAGAGTTCCTGCTTCGCGGTCCCTTGCTTCGATTCGTGAACGACCAACTTGAAGCGACCGTCGATGATCGTGCGCGGGCCGCGATAGTCGACGTCGCTGATCGCCGGTTGGCGATTGTTCTTGAAATCGCGAGTCGCCTTTCCGCCGACGAGCTTGGCGAGCGGCGTCGTCCCTTGTTGTTGCTCGGGGTCGATGTAGGGTTCCACCTTTGTGCCGCTGAATCGGCTCGTATCGTAGGCCCAAAAGTACAACGGCTTGGGCCGCTCGTTCAGCTTGCCGTCCAACAGCGACGTGAGATCGATGCCGTCGATCGGGCGATCGGGCAGCGGTCGGCCGACGAGCGCGCAGAGCGTCGGCAACAGATCGCTCGTCGTGGCTCGGACCTCGGTCGCACGCGGCTGCGGAATGCGGGCGGGCCACTCGATCAGACCGGGCACGAGCACTCCTCCCTCGTAGACTTGCCCTTTCACGCCGCGATGCGGTGAAGCAAGCGACGCGTCGGCAGAGGTGCCGTTGTCGCCGCAGTAAAACAGGAGCGTATTCTCGCGCAGGCCAACGGCGGCCAGGTGTTTACGCAACTGACCGATCGCGCGGTCCATCGCCGTGATCTCGGCATAGCGCTCGCGTAGCACTTCGCCTTGCAAACGTTGAACCGGACCGCCGGTTTCGTTGGACGTCAGGCTGACTTTCTTCGTGCCGTACTTCGCCGGCAAGTCGTCGTAGAGCGCGAGATCGGCAGGCAGGCCGCAATAAGGCTCGTGCGGCGAACCGAACCAAACGACGGTCAAGAACGGTTTGTCTTCCTGACGCGCGCGATCGATGAAGCGGATCGCTTCGTTCACGACGATCTCGGAACTTTCGCCCGAAATCAGTTCCGGCGGTCCGCCGTTGCGCGAGAGCGACGGATTTAGCTCGAAGAAATTGTCGTGCGAAACCCATTCGTCAAAACCCATCGCGCCGGGATTGGTCGGCGACCCGGCTTTGACCGTGCCGACATGCCACTTGCCAAAGTGCCCGCAACGATAACCGGCTTGCCGCAAGACATGCGCGAGCGTGATCTCTTCCGGACGCAACGACCAGCCCGGCGCAAACGTACCGTAACGATTCGGATGTCTGCCGGTCAGAAAGCTGCCGCGCGTCGGCGAGCAACTCGGATGCGCGGCATAGAATCGATCAAGACGCAACCCGCCGGCGGCGATCTCGTCGAGCACCGGTGTTTTGACGTGCGGATGGCCGTGATAGCCGGTCTCCTCCCAGCCGTGATCGTCCCCCATCAACAGCACGAAATTCGGCGGCGCGGCTACGGCGAGCATCGGACCGAAAACGACGAGTGCCCACCCCAGCAGCAGACGCTGGATACCGATTCGATGAAGTTCGAGGCGACGACCAAGGCCGGCCCCCAGCGGCGACGCAGGGTTAACGTATCGCCCAACGACTGCGGATCGAAAGTTCAGCATGGGATGCTCGTCGATAACAGGGAATCTCGCGGCCGTGCACTCGTCAAAACTAACCGGGGAGCCGGCCCGAGTCTACGTTCCGGGCACGGCAGCGGCGACCAGACCGCTTATTCGGCGACGGCCGTTGCGGCGGCGCGACGCACGTCGGCGACTCCGGTGACGCGTCCTTTGCGAACCAGAATCGAATGAGCGTCGCCTTGCCGACCCGAGATCGCTTCCACTTGATGTCCCCAATTGCGCAATTGCGTAAGCGTCGCCGCATCACGATCCTCCGCCGCCGATTCGACGCGGAGGACGTCGGGAAACCAAGCGTGATGCGAGCGCGGCGCCGCCACCGCCGCGTCGAGTTCCATCTCGAACTCCAACACGTTGAGCAGCACGTTCAGCACCGTGTTGGGAATCGTCCGACCGCCGGGGCTGCCGGTCACCAGCACGGTTCGGCCATCGCGCGTCACGATCGTCGGCGACTGCGAACTGAGCATCCGTTTGCCGGGGGCGACGACGTTCGCCGGCGTGCCGATTCGCCCCATCCGATCCGTAACACCCGGCCGCCAATTGAAGTCGGTCATCTCGTTATTCAGCAAGAAACCGGCGCCGCGAACGACGACAAGCGAGCCGTAGCTATTCTGCAGCGTGTACGTATTCGCGACGGCCATCCCGTCGGCATCGATCACCGAGAAATGGGTCGTCGATTCTCCTTCATCGGCGAGGGGAATATCCAGGGCGACTTCGCGACTCGGCGTCGCGCGGTCGGCGACGATCGTCGCGGCCAGTCGGCGAGCATGCTCTTTCGTCGTCAAGTGCGAGGGGATCTCCACGAAGTCGGGATCGCCCAAATAGCGAGCACGATCGGCGTAGGCTCGCCGCATCGCCTCGGTCATGAGATGCAACGTCCGCGGATCGTATCGCCCGTACTCCTGAAGCGGGAACGTTTCCAAGATATTCAGCATCGTGACGATCGCCGTGCCGCCGGAACTCGGCGGGGGCGACGAGTAGACGTCGTACCCGCGATAAGTTCCGTGCACCGGCTTGCGCGACACGGCCCGATAGCCGCGCAAGTCGTTGAACGAAATAAATCCGTCGCCGCGGCGGATTTCGTCGACCAATAACTCCGCCGTACGACCGGCGTAGAACTCGTCCGGGCCGGCGTCGGCCAAGCGCTGCAACGTCGCGGCCAAGTCAGGCTGCCGCAGGATGTCGCCGGTTTGCCATGCCGTAACGTCGGGCTTCCGATAGACGCGCGCGAACTCAGGAAACGCGGCCGCGTGCTTTTCAACAAGTCCGTTCAGCGCCCGTGCCGTGCCTGCGTCGAGTGGAAAACCGTCGCGTGCCAAAGTGACCGCCGGCAGGACGAGTTCGCGCCACGGGAGCTTGCCGAACTGCTTATGCGCCGAGTCCAAGCCGCGAATCGTGCCGGGAACGCCGACCGTTTTGGGACCGAACTGCGCCGTCTCGTGGACGAACGTCTCGGCGCGGCACGCCGCCGGGGCGGTCTCGCGATAGTCAATGCAGACCGACTCGCGTGCGGCATCGGCCGGTTTGATCAGCATGAACCCGCCGCCGCCGATATTCCCCGCCTCGGGAAACGTCACAGCCAGCGCGAGGGCGACGGCCGTCGCAGCATCGACGGCATTGCCGCCTCCCCGCAACACCGCAACGCCGACTTCGGCCGCCGGCGGCGAGACGCAAACGACCATGCCGCGCTGCCCCGCGACGGCGGTCGGACGCAAAAGCGGATCAGCACCACTAACCGCCGCTGTCGACAGCACGATTCCGCAAACTGCCGACATCGCAGGGAAGATTCGAAGATTCATACCCTGCGCTCCTTTTTCAGGCGGCGTCGCAGCAGCCTTAGACTTCGCTAATCACGCCGGTGCTCGCGCCGAACGATTCTTGTTCGATCCCCATCTGTTGCAACATGCGGACGTAGAGGTTCGACAGCAGCATGTTGTTCTTACGATCGAAGCCCACGTGACCTTGGTGCTTGAAGCCGCCGCCGGCCAGCAAGATCGGCAAGTTCGTGTTGTCGTGCGACGACGAGTTCCCCAGGTTGCTGGTGTAGAACACCGACGTCCGATCGAGCAGGCTCTGTTCCCCTTCGGTGCTCTGCTTCATCTTCTCCAAGAACTCGCCGAACACGCGCAGCTCAGCCTCTTCGATGAGCGCCAACTGCTCAAGCTTCGTCGGCTCTTGGCCGTGGTGCGAAGCGTCGTGATGCGCAATCGTTACGCCGTCGATCTCGGGACGCTCTTGCGAACCGAGCCAGAGCGAGATAACGCGGGTCGAATCGGTCTGCAACGCGAGTTGGACGATGTCGTACCACTGCCGGCTTCGTTCTAGCAATTGCGCGCCGTTGTAGTCGGTCGTCGGCACCGGTCGGTCGACTTGTGGCTTCGGCGTGGTCCCCCACGATTCATCTTGCTGCAACCGCTGCTCCGCTTCACGCACCGACGACAGATACAAATCCAGTCGCTGCCGATCGACGACGTTGAGCTTGCCGTTGATCGTTTTCACCTGATCGCGAACGTCGTCCAAGATGCTCTGGCCGTCGCGGATTCGCCGCATCTCGCGGGCTTCTTCCTCCGGCGTGCCGCGCACAAACAGCTGGCGAAACACCTGCGTCGATCGCTGCTGCGAAGGAACCCGAATGCCGCGACGATTCCAGGCAACGTCGCCGCCGCCGAGCACGAGCGACGGGAACCGCGTCTGCCCGCCGACGTGCGAGGCCGCTTCCTGATCGAGCGAGATCGTGTTACGAATGCCGTTCGCGCGAATGTTTTCGGTCCGCACGCCGGTGAAGATGCCGACCTCGGCAAAGTGCCCTGCGGCATAATGATGCGACATGCCCGAGAAGACCGTGAACTGATCGCGATGCGCTTGCAACTGCTTCAGATAACGGCTCGGTTCGTAGTTGCTGCCCGTCTGCTCCGGAAAGAAAAACGGCGCGTACATTCCGAGCGGTCGACCGATCAGCAACATCCGCTTGGGCCGCGCCGCGTCGACTTTCTTCTGCGCCGCATGGGCCGGCAGCATCGCATCCAAAAACGGCAACGCGATGGCAACGCCCGACGAGCGAAGAAACGTGCGGCGATTCAACGGATTAAACGGCATGATTTGCTCTTAAACTGGAAGGCGACTGACCGGCGGGGAATCAACTCTGCGGCGAGGACGACGGACTTACTTGTTCAAGAACACACGGCTTTGCACGACTTCATGGATCAAACTGCGGAAGCCGTAGTTCTTCGATTCTAACGTCTTCACGATCTGCTCGACCAATTCGCGATCGGCGAATTGAACTTCGGCGCCGGTCGCGTAGACCAACAACTTCTCGGTCAAGTTCCGGGCCAGCTGATCCTTGTCTTTCAACAAGATTTGTTTGTAATCCTCGATCGTCTCGAAGTCGTGGCCGTCGTGCGTGCGGCCTCCCTTTTCGACGTCCGGGCCGCGGTAAAACGCTCGGCCCGTGTAGTTGGGCAGCGTAACGATGCCCCCCGGGGTTCGAGCCGAGGCACGATAGAACTCGCGATAACCGCCGATCGGATCGAACGCCTCCAAGGCGAAGCCCGGCGGATCGATGTGTACGTGGCACGAAGCGCACGTCGCGATGTCGCGATGCTTGTCGAGTTGTTGACGGATCGTCACCGCACCGCGAATGTCGGGCTCGATCGCCGGAATGTTCGGCGGCGGCGGGGCCGGCGGCTTGCCGATGATTTTCTCGAGCACCCACTTACCGCGCAACACCGGTGACGTTCGCGTGCCGTCGGCCGTCACCTTCAGCACGCTCGCCTGTGTCATCACCCCGCCGCGATGCGAATCGGCCGGCAGCTTCACTTTACGGAACTCGTTGCCGACGACGCCCGGAATGTCGTAATGCTCGGCCAGCCGTTCGTTGAGCATCGTCCAATCCGAGTCGACGAAATCCAACAGACTCAAATCGTTCTTTAGCACCTCTTCAAAGAAAAGTTTCGTCTCGCGGGGCAAGGCCCAGAGCAGCGTGCCGTCGAAGTCGCCGTACAGGTGCGGATCGGGAATCGTCGCGTCGATCTTGCGCAGATCGAGCCATTGGCCGACGAAGTTCTCGGTGAAGCGATGCGCCTGCGGTGCGTTGAGCATCCGCTCGGCTTGAGCCTTTAAGACGTCCGGCTTGCTCAATTCCTGGCGTGCGGCGAGGGATAGCAGCTCCTCATCGGGCAACGTCGACCACAAGAAGTAAGACAAGCGATTCGCCAGCGCGTAGTCGTCCAAGCGAGTCGCCGACGCTGCGTTTTGAGAAACGCTCGCTTCGCCCGGCTCGTTGAAGAACAAAAAGTGCGGCGACGTGAGAATCGCTTTGAAGCCGTAGGTCAGGGCGTCGAGGAACGAATACTTTTGGTCGAGTTTATCGTGTACGCGCTGCACGAAGTGCTGCTGGAGCGCTTCGTCGACCGGACGGCGGAAGGCACGCGTGACAAACTGGCGAATCAAGCGTTCGGCGTCGACGTGCGGTTGTGCGGACGTCGGCATCAGCGGGTCGGTCGACCACGATTGCTCCGAGCGGTTGGCGGCAATCACCGGCACGCGGGTCCTCTCGCTCTCGGCCTTCACGACCGAGCGGGCTTTGAGCGGCGCATCGCCGAACACGTTGCGATAGGCGACCGACGGAAACTCTTCGATCGGCCCTTCGATCTTGATCCACTCCAACTTCAAGCCCGGACCGTCGTACTCCTCGATCGGCTTCTTGAAGGCGCGAATGTCCCAGATTTTGAGCAAGTTCACGACGAAATGCTGACGTCGCTTGAGATCGATCTCGAGTTCGATCACTTGCGGCTCGCCGTGAGGAATATCGCGGAACTCGCGCACGACCGGTTCTTCGCGTCCGCTCGACTCGACGGTCATCAACGCCGCGGGGACCGCCCTCTTCTCCGCGCCGACGGCGCAGATCGACATCTGTACGCGATACCGCCCGGCGGCAGGCACGCTCGCGGTGCTTGCCAATCCGTAGCGGGGCAGCTTGCTGTAAATGATCAGCGCATCACCGTCGAGCATGCAGCTGCGCGTCAGCGTCTGCTTGAAGTTCGGGCCGCGCTCCGACATTTCTTTGCCGGTGCGTCGATCACTAAACGGCAACGGCGGGTGCGGCGGCACGACCGACGCGATCGCCTTCTCGGCCGCCTCTTGATAGAGCAACTGATGCGTGGCCGACACCTCAAGTGCCGCGCTGACGTTATCAAACCCGCCGACCGAGTTGTCGTCGGGCAGCATCTCTTTCACTTTGAC
>CAMCTH010000014.1 GCA_945877965.1 Planctomicrobium piriforme
CCCATGCGGGTTGTGGTCGGTACCGTCGGTCTTGCCGTTGTCGCTCATGGTGCGGCCAAACTCGCCGCCCCAGAGAATCAGCGTGTCCTCCCACAAACCGCGCGTCTTGAGGTCATCGAAGAGCGCGGCGATGGGCTGGTCCACCGCCCAGCACAGAGCCTCGGTGTCGCGACGGTGGTCGGTATGGGTGTCCCAGTATTCCATGTTCAGCTCGATGAAGCGGACGCCCGCCTCGGCGAAGCGCCGCGCCAGGAGGCACTGCCGCGCGAAGACATCGACACTCGTCTTGCCGCCCCAGCGCACGACACGGGTCGCGGCCAAGTCCATGCCGTAAGCCTCGCGAACGTGCTGCGGCTCCTTGGTGAAATCCATGAGACCGGAGAACTCCATCTGCATCTTGAACGCGGTTTCGTGCGACTGGATGATGCCTTCGATCTCCGGCGAGGGCGCGGTGTCGAGCAGTCGGCGGTTGAGCTTTTGCACGAACTCCATCTGTCGCTGCTGCTGCGCGGGCGGAATGTCGGCGTTGCTGAGATTGCGCACATCACCGGGCTGCACGGACTGCTGTGCGCGCCCGATGGCGGTGCCGGTGTAGCTCGACGGCAGGAAGGCGCTGCCGTAATTCCGTGTGCCGCCAAAGCTGCTCGGCATGTTCAGCGCGATGAAGCCCGGCACGTTTTGATTCTCCGTGCCGAGTCCATAGAGCACCCACGACCCCAACGACGGACGCGGCAGCACGGGATGCCCGCAATGCAGCATGAGCGTGCCATTCGCATGAATCGGCGTGTCGGTGTGCATGGCTTTGAGCACGCAGAGGTCATCGGCATGGCGCGCCAGTTGCGGCAGCCAGTCGCTCACCCACAGCCCGCTTTCACCATGCCGGCGCATCCGCGCCCAGCGCGCGTCCTTCTCCAATTCAGGGTAGCGGTCGAAGGTGTCATACTGCGACGGAGCGCCCCGCATGTGCAGAAAAATGACGCGCTTCGCCTTCGCCGCGAAATGCGGCTGCTTCCCGGCAAGAGGTGAGACGGAAGATGCCGGCGCGACCGCCGAGGCTTTGCCCTGCATCAGCGATAGCAATGCGAGATTGCCAAAGCCGCAGGAGAGATTTTGCAACGCGGCGCGTCGGGAGATTTCGAGCGGATGGGAATGATTGTTCATGGCAGCAGGCGGAATTCGGCGGATTGGAAAAGACCCTGGCAAAGCAGCGCGAGCGAATCGGGTGAGGCCCGGAGAAAGGCGACGCCGTCTTGCGATTCCTCGGCGGTGGGTTCGCGGCTTAGCACGCGCAGGAAGGCCTGGCGGACTCGACCTTCGTCGTTCGTCGTGTGGCGCAGGATTTCCTCGGCGAGATGCCGCGCACTTTCGACGACGAGCGGATGATTCATCAGCAGCAGCGCCTGCGACGGTACGGTGGCGGTCTCGCGCTGCGTCGCAGGCTCGTCGTTGTTCGGGAAATCGAAGGCCGCGAGCGATTCATCCAGTGTTTCGTTGCGGATGATGGCGAGATAGACGGCGCGGTGCCGCACGCTCGACTCGTCGTCACGCATTTTGGCGATGTCTTTCTGGCTCAGGCCGCCGAACCGTTTCTCCATGAGCATCGGCGCAGTGCCCCGGCGCGGCGTGAGGTCGAGCCGGCCGGAGGAGGCGAGCACGCCGTCGCGAATCATTTCCGCATCGAGCCGCCGGCCGTTCATGCGCCAAAGCAGCCGGTTCGCCGGGTCGGCGGCCGGCCCCGCGGTCGTGTCGGCGTGCGCGCTCGACTGGCGGAAGGCGCGGGAGAGGACGAGGTCGCGCACGAGTTGCTTCATGGACCACCCCTGCGCGTGCATGAAGCGGTGCGCGAGAAAATCGAGCAGTTCGGGATGGCTAGGCGGCTCGCCGTTCATGCCGAAGTTGTCCGTGGTCGGCACGATGCCCTGGCCGAAGACCTGATGCCAGACACGGTTCACGAACACGCGCGCGGTGAGCGGATGCGCTGGATGCGTGAGCCACTGCGCGAGTTCGAGCCGTCCGCTGGACTGCGCGGCGATTTGCGGCGTGTCGGAAAATTTCACCGCGCTGAGAAAGCCGCGCGGCACTTCTGCGCCTGGCTGATTCCACACGCCGCGCAGACGCAGCGTGGTATTCGCGACCTTGTCCGCCTCGCGCAAGCCGAAGGCCCATTCGACTTTCGGCAGCGCGGCCTCCAGCGCCTCCGCCTCGGCCTTCAGCGGTTTGATTTCCGCGTTCAGTTGGTCGCGCTCCGCCCCCTTGGCCTTTGCGGCCTTGGTTTGCAGCGGGGTGAGCTGCTTCTGGATGGCGGCGAGCCGCTGCGCCGCCGGTTTGAGCTTGGCCACCACGGCAGGGTCGCCCAGAGGCACGGAGTCGGGGTCGAAGTGGCGTTTCTGACCGAACTCGGGAGCTTTGCCCCCCTTGATTCCGCTGAGAATCTCGGTGCTGAAGAAGATGCCCGCCAGAGCGTAGTAGTCGCGCATCGGCACCGGGTCGAACTTGTGGTCGTGGCAGCGGGAGCAGGCGATGTTGATGCCGAGGATCCCACGTCCGAGCACGTTGATCTGGTCGTCCACCCACTCCGGCTGCACCTCCGCTACACTGCGATTGCCGCAGCCGCCGAATTGTTCCTTCGAGCCGATCGCCAGAAACCCGGTCGCGATGTTCAGCGCGTCGCGTTCGGCCTGCGAGGCGGCGGGAAGCAGGTCGCCGGCGAGTTGTTCGGTCAGAAACCGATCGATCGGGATGTCCGCGTTGAGGGCCGCGATGACCCAGTCGCGATATCGCCAAGTGTACGGCATAACGTTGTTCAGAGCCTTGCCGTTCGACTCGGCATAGCGAGCGACGTCCAGCCAATGGCGGGCCCATTTTTCGCCGAAGCGCGGCGACTCAAGGAGCTGATCGACCCATTTCGCGAACGTCGCGTCCCGATCGCTCGTCGTCGACATCTCGCGAAGAAAGGCCGCCCTTTCTGCGGGCGTCGGCGGCAGGCCCACGAGCGTGAACCAGAGTCGCCGCGCCAAGGCGTCGACGTTCGCATCCGCCGCAGGCTCTAAGCCTTGCTTGTGGAGCGCCGCATAAAGAAATCGATCGACGTCGGCTTGCGGCCAATCCTCGTTGCCGAAGATCGGTACCGGGGGATTTCGCACCGGTCGTAAAGACCATAGATCGTCGGTCGCGGCGACTCGGCGCGGCGGCGCGGGCCCATCACGCGGATCCGGCGCACCGATTTTTACCCACCGAACGAGAACGGCTATTTCATCGGTTGTCAGGGCCGTCTTCGGCGGCATCGCATAGTCGGGATCGTCGCGCCGCACGAGCTGAATGAGCAATGAGGCATCGGGCTTGCCCGGCACGATAACGTCGCCGCTTTGCCCGCCCCGTTGCCAACCGGCCCGCGAGTCGAGGGCCAAGTCGCCCTGCGTCTTTCTGCGCTCGGCGCTGTGACACTCGAGGCAGTGCTTTACTAGCAGCGGTCGAACACGGTTTTCAAAGTAATCGTGCCCCGCTTCGTCCGCGCGCGCTAAATGTTCCGATGCACCGGTGACGCACAGACAGCCGGTGCAGAGCGTGGCGATGAAAAGCGTTCGTATCACAACCGACCCCTCTCGGGTTAACGGGAACTCTTGACGCGGACCAGTTCGGCTTCAGTCCACGCTTTCAATTCCGGCGACATCCGGCCACTTAACTTGGCCGCCGCCTCTTCAAAGTGCTCGGGAAGAATGGTGATCACCTCCGCTTGGGGATGATCCGTTCGAAAGCGATCGAGATCGGCTGGAAGAGCCAGGGTCTTTCGCAGTTCGAGCTTTAGCAGTCGTCCGGCGACGGGGCGAAGCCGAGACAGGCCGCCGTCGTAAGTGGCAATCGCGTCTTTGAAGACCAGTTCCTTGACCTTCGGCAACGAGGCGGCGGTGTCAAAGAAAGCGGCCTCGTCCCAGCGAATCGGACATCCCCAGGCAAATCGCTCCAGCGTCGGATGATTCGCGAAATACCGAATTCCTTCCCCGGTGACTCCTTTGGCATGCTCGACGTGCATGCTTTTCAGAGTGGGAATGGATGCCAGCGCGCGGGCCCCTTCGTTCGTTAGCGCGTGGCCGATGAGAACCCATTCGAGTTTGGTGTGTTTGAACGCCGAGAAACCCGTGCCGTCGAAATTGGCATGAGGGACTTCGCTTCCTGGGGGCGGAATATTGTGATCCATGTAAATGAGGCGCAACTCCGACAGTTTCGCAACCTCGGCGAGGGCCTCGTTCGACAACCACGGTCCGTTGCCGCGCAGTTCGGTGATATGCCCTTGCGCGTCGCCAAGCACGAACAAGCGGTGCGCCTTGCCGTGGTCACCCACCCATTCGAATCCTGCGCCCCCGGCCCGTGCCGCACGCTTTGGTTCCGCCGTCACGCCGGCAAGCCCGACGACTTGTTTCATCACGGCGGCATCAGCAGCATGCAACTCCGGACCTTGGGCGGGGGCGGACTTGGGTTGCGGTCGCTTCGGCTCCGCTGCCGAAAGCGGGACGGCGAGCAAACAAACGGCAATCAAACTACGCATTGCACCACTCCGCATCCTGGGTCATATTCGCCATCTCATCGCATCCGCTCGGTCTCATCATTTCCCGGCCAGTTCCAGGAGGCGGGCGAACTCGTCTTTAGTCATGACGGCCTTGAGCCGGCTTTCGTAGAACTTGTTGCCGTGGAGGGCTTGGTCGTACGTCTCTGTGACGATCTCCGCGTTCGGCAGGGCTTTCTTGAGGCGATCGATGTCGTCGGGGAAGACGACCGAGCCGCGGCCGAACTCGATCTTCTCGAGCTTCGAGCCTTTCTCCGCGATCGTCGATAGTCCGTTGTCCCACTTCAGGAACGCTTCTTGGATGAAGAGTCGTTGGAGGTTCGGGTTGGCCATGAAGAGAGGAATCACCTCGGCAAGCTTGATGTTCCGGCCCATGTCGTGAGACAAGCCAATTCCAAACTCACGGAGGCCCGATTGCTTGCCGATCGCCGTCATCCCTTCCTCACTCAACGGCAAGTGGCGGAGCGTGAGTCGGCGAAGATTCTTCATCTTCGCGATGGCAAGTTCACCGGGCTTGCCAAAACGCGATCCGCCAATATGCAGCGATTCGATTTTCGAATCGGCCAGGGCTTCCAAGCCGGAGCCGTCGAAGTCGCTCAGCGGAATATCTTTAAAGTGCCACTCGCCGCTGTGCCCGTAGTTGAGATCGCGTAATTCCGCGAGTTGCGCGAGCAAGCGAAGGCGATCATTGGTCATCGGCACGCCGTTCGTGTTGATCGCCAGGATCCGCCCTGTTTCTTTCGAGAGAGTGGCCTTGATTAACAGGGGAGATTTTTCCCACACCAGCTTCGCACCGTCCTTGCCCGACTCGCGTTTCGGCGGTCCGGGGATGATTCCTTCCAGCAACTTCGCAATCACGGCCTCGTCCGCCGCCGTTGCCGCCGGGGTTTCGTCCGGCATCGAGCACGATTCGTCCGCTTCGTCAACAGATACTTTTTTGTCGGACGTGATCTTGTCGCTGCAAGCTTTGACGAAATCGCCCACGTAGAGGCATTGCCAGTCAGGGAAACTTGGCAAAGCATTCGAAGATGACTCTGAAGGCTCCGCTGCCTTCGATTTGTTTAAGGCTCCTGATTCCGGCGAATGCGAGTAACGGGTACGGGGCCAGAAGGTCAGATAATTCGGACGCGGTCCTGCTTCAAAGAAGAGTTCCCTTGAACCATCCTTGTTGTATCGATAGATCGCGCCACCGACTTCCTGTCCCTTCTTTTTGTCGTAGCCGTTGTCCGAACCATAAACGATTCCGTTTTGGTCCACTGCGAGATCCATCGGGTGCTTCGCTCCGCGAGCGATGAAGTCGGCCCGATCCAGTTTCCCATCGTTGAATCCTTCTCCGGTCCATTTGAAAAAAGTTCCGAGGTGGGTTCCGTTGGAATCAAACCGCTCAATGCCATCGACACCGATGAAAAGTATGTCGCCGTTGACATCGAAGACAATGGCACGATGGCCTGCGGCCCCGTGGCCAGAGATGAGCGGCTCGGGCTTCTCAGGAGTCCCGCGCACGGGCGTGCCGTCGGGTTTAAACTCCGTGACTGTATGACCGCTCTGAGCTGAGGCGTAGAGATTCCCGTTGGGCCCGCGCTCCACGCTGTAAATATTTCCCTTCACCTCGTCGCTTTTTTCTTTGATCAGCGTTTTCTCGCCCGTCTGCCGGTCGATCTTGATGATGCCGATACTCCGATCCCCCTTGCCCCGGTCGGCGATCCAGAAATCGCCGTTCGGACCGATTGCCATTCCACGACACTGCCCCAACCCGTTGGCAAATTCGGTCACTCCCTTGTTTTGCACCGTTGCAGGTGACTCATTGCTGTGTCGATCCACGCGGTAAAGTTTATTGCCAGTTGTGGCCCAGAAGGTGCCGTCTTCATCGACGTCAAAACCACTCAGCACGCCGGGAAGAGTGGCGTAGATGCGGAATTTGCCGTCGAGGCTGAATTCGTAGAGCTTGCTCTGGATGCCCGCATAAAGGTGCTGTTCTGGCTGGGCAGCCGCGAGGCCGAGCCCTGAAAAATAGAGCTGAGCGAGTAAAAGCAGCCCGGCTTGCAGGACGAAGTGAGGGATTCGTTGATGTTGGATCATAGTATTGTCTTATCAATTCGTGAGATCAGGGGTTTCCGCAGCACGGTATTGATTGCGCGGGTTTAGGGTTTCTTCACACCGCTGTGCGGATGTCCGGCGACGACGGACCAGACGGCTTGCTGCAAGGCTTCGATGAGCGCGGCGTCGGCCTTGGCATCGAACTGCTCGTACGGTGCGACCGTGAGACCGACGGGGCTCTTACCGGAGAGCGTCGCGAAGATCGTCAACGCGGCGACATAGGAGCCGATCGTGCCGGAGTCTTCGCCATTGTGCGGCTGGTCGTTGAGGTGGACGCCGTCGGCGTAGAAGTTCAGCACCCCCGCTTTACGATCGAAGACTTCGGGATCGAAGGGGGAAGGCTTCGGATTGTTCCGCCGCGCTTTCACGAAGTACGGCTGATTGCGCGCGTAGAAGGCTTCGATTCCCGGCAACTGATCGGCGCGAATCTTCTCATCGAGCGCGGCCATCACTTCGCCGGCCGGAATCATACGGACGGGTACGGGCAGGTCGGCGTGGCGCTCGTTGAGGCGATCCACGAGTTGCGTGTAGAAGTCGGCACACGGGACTTTGCCGTCCCTGTAAGGCTGAGCGTAGTACGACGCGAAGGTCGGCTGCGGTTGATGCTCCAATACGCTTTGGGCGCCGGGCCAGGTGGCGTAGATGTAGAAGCGTTCGCAGGCGACGTGATCGGTGTTCGGATTCTCCAGATCCCAGCGGCCATGGCCCGGCTTGGTCTTGCCGCGCGCATAGTCAATCAAGGCACTCGCCGCTTGAAGGTCGCCCACGGTAAAGAAAGGCGGCTTGTCGAGTTTTGCTTCCAGGTCCAACGGCATCTGAAACGGCTGCAAGACGACGGCGTCAAAGGTGAACTTTTTGAAGGCGTCGGAGTATTGGCTGTAGGGCTCGACGAGGTTGAAGCGGCCAATCTGGGCGATCGGCGTGCCCGGCTTGGCATTGATCAAATGCATCTCCAGCCGGTATCCCGGCCCGAGCTGCTGACCGTAGCGGTAGGTGGTTCCGACGTCGGCGAAGACGGCCTTCAACCGGTCGAGCGGCACGTTGCGCGTGAGGCTGTTGCCGATGTGATAGACGGTGAGGTCGTCCGCAACCGCGGTGGAGACACATGCCAGAATGAGAGCGAGAGAACGGATCGTGTGTTTCATGGTTGGTAGCGATTCAATTATTTGGCGGGACCGGCCAGCTTTTCGAGGCGGGCATATTCTTCGGCGGACATGAGCCCCTTCAGGCGCGGCCCGTAGAATTTGTTGCCGTGGAGGGCTTTGTCATAGGGTTCGGTGATCACTTCCACACCGGGCAGTGCCGCTTTGAGCCGCTCGACATCTTCGGGAAAGATCACACTGCCGCGCCCGAAGGTGATTTTGTTGAGGTGCTTGCCCTTCTCCGCAATGGCACCGAGGCCCTTGTCCCAAGAGAGGAAGAGTTCGTTGATGCCGAGTTCTCGCAAGGTGGGAATGGCGGCCAGCTGGGGAAGCACGTCATACCAGGAAAGTCCTTTGATCGTGTTGTGCTGGGCACCGACGGTGATGCTTTCCAGTTTGGGATGCCGGCTCAGGGCCGCCATGCCCTCTGCCGTGACGGGAACGTGGTTCAGGGTGAGACTCTGCAGGTTCTTCATGCGAGCCAACGCCAGCTCGGCAGGCTTGGCCATATGGGAGCCGCCAATGCGCACTTCCTCCACTTGCGAATCCACCAGTGCTTCCCAACCGGCGCCGCTGAACTCGGCCATGGGAATCTCTTTGAAGTGCCACTGGCCACTGTGGTCGAAGCCGATGCTCCGAAGGTTTTTCAAAGCCGCGAGTTTGGCGATGCGGGCATCGGTCATCGGCACCCCGTTCGAGAAAAACGCGGTGGCCTTTCCTTCCGCATCCAGAGTGATCCTGATCACGTGCCCATCTTTGGACCAGACCAGGGTTTTCTCGCCCTTCAGGGTTGCATGCTCCGGCGAGTTGTCGAACAGTCCCTCCGCCATGGCAGCGAGAGCCGCTTGTTCTTCGGGAACGGAGAGTTCCGCGGCTGAAACCGGCAGAGCGACGAGGGCGAGTGAGACGAGGAGGATGGATTTCATGGTTTAGGATTGAGGCCGGGGCGGGCCCCTGCTTTGGTGTTGGGCAGGACTTGTTGGACTTTCGCGAGGAAGGCGTCGTCGATCTTTTCGATGGAAAGACTGCGCAGCTTCCGGAGCCGCGCGAGCTGCGGAATCATGTCGTCTTCCATGCGGTGCAGGTTGAGGTAGAAGTGCTCAAGGTTCGGCAGATGATCGGCCACGGCCTTGAGTCCCTGGGCGGTGATCGGATTCTTCGGATCGGAACCGGTATGCGAGAGGGCGAGCGTGGTGAGGCGGGGCAATCCGGTCAGAATCATGAGCCCTTCGTCACCGAAGTTCGAACTGCCGACATGAATGTGCTTCAAGGTCTTGATCTTGGCGAACTCGCTGAGGAGGGCGCTGTCGCCGACATTGACGTGCACGATCAACAGCTCCTCGAGATGCTTGGCTTGGCCAAGGACCTTGGCTTGATCGGGATTGATCGGCACTCCGTTGAAGTGCAGAATCTTTACCTCTGGGAAGGCGACCAGGTCCGCGATGTGATCGGCCGAGATAGGAGGGTTGTTGCCATCCTTGTAAAACCTCCCCGTGGAGGCATTCCAACTGCCGCCGAGTGCCTTGGCATACATCGCGGGGCTGGTGAGCTTTGACACGGGAAGGAACTCGATCGAAATCGGGCTGGGCACGGCCACCTTGTCACCGGTGAAGGTGAGCATCCCGGTGACGGGATCGATCGCAAAGATGGCAATGTCGTTCGATTGTTGGCCGCAGGCCAGCAGCCAACGCCCGGTGGGGTCAATCTGGAAACTGCGGGGAACGCGCACCTCGGCGGGGACGATTTGGATGCGTTCGAGAGAGGCGTCGTTGCGATGCCCGATGGCGGCACGAAAGACCGCGATGGAGTCGTCACCTTTGCCGCGGTTGGCCGTATAGACGAACTGTCCGCTGGGATGGACGCGGATTTCCGAGGCGGACATCCCGGAAGGCTCACTTTTCTCTTCTACGGTCGAAATCGTTTGTGTGACCCGGAGGCCGTCCTTGAGATCGATCACGGAGACGGTCAGACCGATTTCGCTCAGCACAAAGGCATGTCTGCCGTCGGTGCTGAAGTTCAGGTGACGCGGACCCGAGCCCGGCGGCAACACGATCTCCCCTTGCGGCTTTAAGGCGGCGCGAGCGGGGTCGAAACCATAGACGAGCACCTTGTCCAAGCCGAGGTCGGGAACCAAGACGCGTCGATTGTCCGGACTCGGATAGATCGAATGCGGGTGGGGACTCTGTTGACGCGGAAGAAGGCCGGAGCCCTCGTGCTGATGCACCGATTGTGAAGGCTCAAGGCTCCCGTCTTCCTTGATGCGCAAGGCGGCAACTTTCCCATCCCGGTAGTTCGCCACGAAGAGAGCGCGACCCGTCCGGTCGGTTTGAAGATGACAGGGAACGGATCCCTCCGATGACTGTGTGTTCAAAAGCTTGAGCGTGCCGTCCTCGAGAACGGCGAAGGAGACGACGTCGGAGCTTTTTTCTCCGGCACTGGCGGAGAAGAGATGGCGGCCGTCGGGAGCGACGGCCAGGAAAGCGGGGTGCTGAACTTCAGCGGCGAGCTTCGGGGCGCTCAGCTTGCCGTCGGCCGGGTCGAAGGTGGCGTGGTAGATGCCGGAGGGTGCTTCCGTGGAGCCTGCGCCGCCCGTGGCGATGTAGAGATCGAGCGCGACGGCGGGATTAGCGGCGAGAAGGGCGAGGGCGGCGAGGACCGCTCCGAGCAGCCGGGGATGGAACAGGGTGGGATGCATCGGGAAACAGGGTTTGGTCATGGAGCTAGCAGGGTTCTGTGGCGGCACGGGATTGGGCAGGGATGAGGATGCGGCGCGGTTAGTCGCCGAAGGCGGCGACGGGGTTTTCAATCATGAGCTGCCGCCGCCAGGCGGGCTGGAGCTTGGGCAGAAACTCCTCGTAGATGCGGAGGTAGGGCCGGTAGTCCGGCTGTTCGGGGAAGACACCGGCGCGGACGGATTTCGCCATGCAAACGGGCCGGTCCTCGGACACGAGCACGCGATGCAGCAGGCCTTTGCCGGCGAGCGAGGCGACCGCCTCTGCGGTCCAGTCCACCATGCGGCCGATGCCGTCGAACTCGATCCAACACCCGGCGCGGACGATCTCCTCGTGCCAGGCAAAATCCTCCTCGTGCTGGGCGTGGACCACGACGAAGCGGTCGAGCGGCATTCGCTCTCGCTGCAACAGAGCGAGAATTTCCGCGAAGGTGATTTTGGCATGGCCTTTGTCGCCGGTGTGGCAGGCAAGGGTGACGCCCGTCTCCTTCACGGTGATCACGGCGGCCCGGAGCAGCTTCTGATCGATCTCCGCGAGCCGTCCTTCGTAGGCGCCGTTGATGCCGCCGTCGATGCCGAGCTTGATGAAGCGCGCACGGATGCCGCCGATGCCCTCGCGAATCTCCCGAATCCAACGGTCCGCGAGTTGTCGGTCGCTTTCCTCGAAGGCGTAGCGGGGCAGGTAGCGGTGCTTGGCGGTGCCGCGCAGGCCGGTGCAGATCCAGATGTCCATCCCCGTGTCCTCCGCCAGCCGCTTCATCAAGGCCGGCGCCCTGCCGAACCAGGGAGAAGTGCATTCGAGAAAACGGCGGCAACCGAGTGCCATGACGGCTTCCAGCTTCGGACGGACGGCGCGCAAGATGGAATCGTAGTCGTAGCGACGGAGCGGGTCGGTCTCCTCCGGCGTCTTCATCGGATCTTGATGTTCGATGAAGATGTGGGAATGCACCATGACCGACCGGGCCATCTCCGGGGCCGCGTCGGCTCGCTTGCAGGCCAATCCGGCGAGGCAGCCCGCGAGTGCCAGGCGGTTGAAATCACGGCGGTGAATCGACGTCAATTTCATGAGCTTTACACGAGGCCTGCCAGCGGTACGGTGCTGTCGGCGATCTTCTCGACCGGCACGCCGGCGCTTTGCAGCATGGTGAGATAAACGTTCGACGTCGGCACGCGGGCCAGCGGCCAGCGGTCTTGTCCGTAGCGCGGGTTCTCGCAGAACTTGAGATGCCGACCCTGCTTCAAGCGGCCGCCGGCGTGGCCCGCCAGCACCATCGGATAGTTGCCGCCCCAGTGCTGGCCGTCGGTCATCGAGTCGCCGGTGAGGATTAGCGAGTTATCGAGCAGGCTGCCGTTCTCGCCTTCCTTCGTGCCGTCAAGCAAGTCGAGGAAGCCGGCGAGTTGCGTCATGCTCCACTCGTTGATCTTGGCCATCTGTTCGAGCTTCTCGGCGTTGCGGTTGTGATGGCTGATCGGATGCCAGTCTTCGATCACACCGGGAATGAAGTCGTATTCCCCTCCCGGTCCGTCGCCGGCCAAGGCGACGACGCGCGTCAAATCGGCTTCGAAGGCCAGCGCAATCAAGCGGTACATCGTCGGCATCCATTCGGCCTTCGACTTTTCGGCGGTCGGCGCCGGCGGCTTGCCGTGCGTCTTCGCGGGCGGTGCGTCGGCCCACTTTTCGTCGCGGAGGATGCCCGCCTCCAGTTCGCGGACCGACGTCAGATATTGTTCGAGTTTCTCGCGATCGCGCACGCCGAGCTTACGTTGCAGGTCGTGACGGCTCTCCGTCACCAGATCGAGGACGCTGCGATTCAGCTCTGCGTTCCGTTTGAACTGCGCGACTTCGGCGGGCCGCTTGGCTGCGAAGAGATTCGCGAACAGTTTGGCGGGACCTTCGACCGTCGGCAGCGGCGTGCCGTACTCCGACCACGAGAGGATGTGAAAGCCCGGTTTGTAGATGCCGAGTTGCACCGAAGGAAAGCGGGTATCGACACCCAGGTATTTGGCGGCGATCTGATCGACCGAACTGTCGGTCTTGATGTCGGCGGGGCCGCTGCCGGTGATCGTGCGGTGCGACGTGAGCCACGTTAGGGCTCCGTTATGGCCGAACTCACGGCCGCCGCCGTAATCGAGTTCCGGAAAATTCCGGGTCCCCGAGATCGCGGTGAAGTTTTGGCGATGTCGCTCGAGCGGTTTCAACGCTCGACTGAGCGTGTAATTCGGCCCATCGTCTTGGGGAAACCACGCGTCCATGTTCGTGGCCGTGCCGAGCCAGTGAAACATCAGCCGCACCGGCGGCTTCATGGCCCGTTGGGCGGCGCGCGAAACGGGGGTCATCGCTTCCAAGAACGGCAGGCCGATGAGCGCTCCGAGGCCGCGCAGGGCTTCACGTCGCGAAAGGTGCCAAGACTTTTGCATAAATGGAATCCTTCGAAAAGGGAAAGCTATTTGGTCAAGAAAGGTTCGCTGCCGACGATGGCTAAAATCATGCTCGAGAGTTTGTCGCCGTCGGCTTTGGTCTGCTGCACGACGTCGTCGATCACCGGTCGATCGGCGAAATCAAGCGGTCGGCCGAGGGCGTATAACAACAGCTTCTCACCCAGACAACGCGCGACGTCGTCCCGTCGCGACAAGAGCAACTGCTTGAAGTCGGCGAAGCCCGCGAATTTTCTGCCGTCGACCAGCTCGCCGCTGGGGTCGACCGGCAGCTTGGTGTCTTCTTCTTTCTCGCGCCATTTGCCGATGGCGTTGAAGTTCTCCAAGGCAAAGCCGAGCGGGTCCATCTTCACGTGGCAACCGGCACACGCCGGCATCGAGCGGTGCGATGCAATCCGCTCGCGAAGCGTGGCGCCGGTCGTCTCTTGCACCGGCGGCACGTCGTTCGGCGGCGGAGGAGGCGGGTCGCCGAGCAGATTCTCCAAGATGAACGCCCCGCGCTTGACCGGCGACGTTCGCAGGCCGTCGGACGTGAGCGTTTGGATGCTGGCCTGACCCAACAGACCGCCGCGCTGTTTGTGGCCGTTCAAAGCCACCGGCCGGAACTCGTATCCCGTGACGCCGTCGATGCCGTAGAAATACGCCAGCCGGCCGTTGAGCATCGCGAAGTCGGAGTCGATCAACTGCGTGAGCGGCAAATCATTCTGCAACAGGTGCAGGAAGAACAGCTCGGTTTCCTTCCGCATTGACTCTTGCAGCGTGTCTTCCCATTCGACGAACTTCTTCGCATCCGGAGTCATCTGCCCCAGCGTGCGGAGCTTGAGCCACTGGCCGGTGAAGTTCTCGGCAAAGCGCTCGGCCCGCGGGTGGGCGATCATCCGCCGCGTTTGCGCGCTGAGAACGTCGGGTTGACGCAACGTGCCCGACTTCGCGGCGGCGTAGAGTTCCTCGTCGGGCGGGCCGCTCCAGAGGAAGTAAGCCAGCCGCGTCGCCAGTTCAAAGTCGTCAAGCGGTACGCGCTTCGCCTCCGCTTCCGGTTTCGTCTCGATCATGAAGACGAACTCGGGCGATGACAAAATCCCTTGCATGACGAGCTTCACGGCCGTCTCGAAGTCGTCGCCGGCTGTACGGCGCGCGCGGTAAAACTCGAAGAACTGCTCGAGCCGAGCGGGCTCAGGCGGGCGGCGGAAGGCCCGCTCGGCGAATTTCGCGATCAGGGCCCGCGCCCCTCCGTCATCATCGCTCACTCCGTCGAAATACTCGTGCCAAGCCCGCGACGGCCAATCCTTCGCGATCGGGCCTTCGATCTCGACCCACTGAATCTGCATCCTCGGAGAGGACACCCCGCGTTTGTAAAAATATCGGTTCCCCATCGCGGCGACACGGATGCTCAGGTTGCTGAAGTAGGGTTCGGCGAAGGCTTCGGCCTCGATGGTCTGAAACCCCGACGACAGGTCGGCGGTGACGACCGGGCGGTTCTCCCGCGGCGGTCCCGCGCTCAGCTCGGCGGTGATCATGGGAAGATCGCCTTTCTCATTGGGCACGCCCTTCACATGAAAACGAAAACGGTAGAGACCTGCGGGACGGCTGCCCCAACGGACTCCGGCCATGTTGTCGATGACAATGCCGTCGGAAAGGTATTCCTTTTTCGTGACTGCTCCGAAGGTGAGGCTTTTCGACGGGTCGATTTTCGGCACCTTCTTTTGGGCCTCCGCCATCCGGGCGTTCAACTCGTTCTTGGGAATGACCGAGTTGCCCAATTCCCGTTTCAAGCGCGCGGCATCATCGCTGGCTCGGGCAAACTCCGCGCTGTCCATCGCGACAATGCGGGTTTTCTCCGTGGCGGGTTGTTTGCCCGCCGGAAACGCCATTTTTAGAACGCGGGCCGCATTCTCCACATAGGCGCGCATTTGCACAGGCGAGATGTTCAGGGCGCTGCCGATGTTGTCGAAACCGTGGAAGGCGTCGTCGTCTGGAAAATCGGCCGCCGTGTCCACCGCTGGGTGGAGTTGCAGGATTTCGCGCAGCGTCTCGCGATATTCGTTCCGGTTCAAACGCCGCAGGACGACTTTGCCCCCCGTTCCCCCGTGAGTTTGTTGAGCCCGTTGGATTTCGCCGGCGACCCAATCGAGAAACCGAATTTTGTCCCCTTCGGGCGGTTGCGGGGCGTCTTTAGGTGGCATTTCGGCGTCGATGACCCGACGCTGAATCTCGGGCCAAGTGTTGCCGAAGCGACCTTCGGCGTCGATCGGCCCGATCACGTCGAGCCGCACGCCCCCTTCTTCCTTGTCGGCGTTGTGACACTTTACGCAATGAGCCTTCAAAAACGGCCGAACGTCGCGCTCGAACGGGCCGTTCGATTCGGCGGCGACAACGCCGGTTGACGAAGTCGCCAAAAGGACGATGACGGTTGTTTTTAGGAATTGTTTCATAAGACAAGAAATGTTTGAGGGCGGGATACAATCGGCGGGGCGATCGTCACGGGCGTCGCACGATCTCGATGTCCTTCACTTCCAGGCCCGCGGCCTCTTGCCGCGTGGTGATGCTGATCTTGAATACGGCCTTGCCGTCGATGCGCAGCGACGGCGCGTCACGCATCGGCACGAACTCGGAAAGCGGAAACTCCAACGTTCGCCACTCGCCGACCGGCAGCTCGTTCCAATTACGCCGATTGCGCAGAAACGCGTTGCCGACGAACGATCGACCGTCCGCTTCGCGTAACGACAACACGACGTCGAGCGTGGCGGGCTTTTGGCGCCGCAGCGTGACGCGGACGACCGAGTCGTCGAAGAGTCGCACGAGCGAATGGTCGCCGTCGCGCCACGCGTTATTCGAGATCACGGCATGATTGCGACGACCTTCGATCGTCGGGACGGCACGCAGAGAGCCGTTCTCGGGAACCCACTCTCCCGCGTCCCAGCCGGGCGGCGGACCGGCCGCGAAGTCGACGCGCCAAGCAGCGCTACTGCGCGTGCTCGCACCGAGTTGCAGCGGGTCGCCGGCGTCGGGCGACACGCGAACCTCGCGACCGGCGGGCACTTCGACCTTCGCATCGTCAGCCAAGCGGCGGACCCGCACGAGTCCTTCGTCGACGTCGAGATGGGTCCGTCGGGGTTCGACCGCCAGGGAGAACGACGTGCCGACGACCTCGATCTCGGCCGTGGGAGTGTGGATCAGCATCGGTCGCCCGGGCGGCTGGGGCACGACGTCCGCGGTGAACGTTCCTCGTTTCAAGTCGATTTGCTTACGGCCGTCGTCGACAAGTTCCAGTTCGGTATCGGTCCCCAGCGACAGCAACGTTCCGTCGGTGAGCCGTAAGGCCGCAGTCTCCATGGCATCGGTCGCCAGCGTCCCGGTCTGGAAAGCATCGCCGACCGACAGTTCGATCGACTTGCCGTCGCGGACAAATTGAACGACGGCCGATGCGGATTCGATCCGACCGATCTCTCGTTGATTTTCTTCCGGCACCGACCACTGTCGTCCCACGAAAAAGGCGAGCGCCACGGACGCGGCCAGAGCAAACGTCCAAAGCAGAGTCCGCTTGCGACGTGCGGGCAACGGCACAATCGTCACCGGCTCGGAAGACGCCTGCGTCAGGTCGCGTAAGAGCACGCACTGGGTCGTAAGCTCGACGAACAATTCACAAGCGGCCGGATCGTTTTCTAAAACGGTCGACAGCGCTGCGGTCTCGGTCGCCGAGCACTCGCCGGCAATGTAGCGCGTGAGCGATTCCCACAGCACTTGCCGATCGTCGTAGGGAGAGGTCGATTTCATACGCCCTCCTGTGCCGCTAGCCGGTCATCGATGCAATTTTTCAGAGCCTGATGTAGGCGCGAGAGAGCTTTGTAGATAGCCGCCTCACTACGGTGTAGTAGTCGAGCCAGGTCATCTCCCTTGTGTCCGGCGTCGTAGCGCAGTCGCAGCATTTGCCGCGATTCCTCGGGCAAGCGTTCGACGCAATGCCGCATCGCCTCAATCCGCGACGAAACCGTATCGGCCGACTTTTCGAACTGCGCGTCCACGGCGTCCAGCGCCGCCTCGCTGAGAATGCGATCCAGCCGGTCGCGCCTTCGAACTTGGTCGATCGCCAGATTGCGGGCCGAGACGCGGGCCCACGCCAATAACCCGGCTTCATCGGGAAAGCTCTCGCGCATGCTCAAAGACCGCACGAGTACTTCCTGGAAGACGTCCTCGGCTTGGTGCAGGTCGTGCAACACGGCCGACGCGCCGGCGATGAGCCGGACCCGCGAATCAAGGAGCGTTTTGACCAAGACTTCTTCGTTCATAAATGAATAACGAACGACAAAGTCGAATCTGACTGAAAAATCGTAAAACCGACGATAATCCCGACTTTTGCGGCCAGGAAATTCGTTTCGACGTCGACTAGACGACTCCCAGACTCCTCAAATAGTCGAAGCTGATGCGGATGCTTTCCAAGGCCGAGCGGTCTTCGCAGTTTTGTTCGACGAGGTACCATTCGGTGCCCGCCTCGGCGGCGGCTGCGAGGACCGGTTTCCAGTCGATCGTGCCGCGTCCCAGCTCGGTGTTCTGCGCCTTTTCGCCCGGCTTCGACTTTTCCTTGAGGTGGACTCGTTTTAGACGGCCGGAGAATTTTCGCAGCAAGGCCGCCGGGTCACGCCCCACATCCGCCACGAAGAAGACGTCGATCTCGGCTCCCAGCAATTGCGCGTCGATCGTGCCGAAAATCTGATCGAACACCTCGACGTCGCCGATGCGGGTCGTGAACTCGAACGCATGATTGTGGTACAGCACTTCGAATCCGGCTTCGCGTCCGGTGCGGGCCACATGGCGAATGTCGTCAATGGTCTTGTTCCAACCCTCCTGCGTTAGTCCGGCATAGTTGGGAATAAACGGAATGACGAGCGTGCGATTGCCGACCGTCCGGTGGTAATCGGCGAGGCGAGGAAAATCGTCGAGCAGGTCTTTCAGATTGACGTGGGCGCTCGCGATCTTGAGACCGCAATCGGCCACGATCTTCTTCAACTCGACGGCAGCGGGCCATTTCTGAAACCAGAGCTCGACGCCCCGGTAACCGATCGCGGCCACCTGCTGGAGCGTTCCAGCAAGATCCTCGGCCATTTCTTTGCGCAAAGTCCAAAGTTGCACGCCGACCGGAATCTTCTTTTCGGCTGCGGCCGCAGGAGACGGCCAAGCGTACGCCGCGGCCGCCGGCAACAACGAAGCGGCCAAGAACTTGCGGCGATTTAAAG